>CAZRGY010000550.1:0-2955 GCA_964599715.1 uncultured Verrucomicrobiota bacterium
GGACCGCGCGGCATCCGCGTGAACACCCTCTCCCCCGGCTGGATCATGACGGAACGGCAACTCCGCGAATACGTCAGCCCCAGCGCCAAGAAGATAATCCGTCAACGCCAATGCATCCCCACGCTCAATGTACCGGAGGAAGTGGCGGATGTGGCCCTCTTCCTCGCCAGCGACCTGAGCCGCGCGGTGACGGGACAGGAACTGCTGGTGGACCGGGGTTGGGTGCATGCGTGACCTTGCCAATGGCCCCGGCTTAAGTTAGGAACCGTTGATGCCGAGGAACCGACCGAAGCAACACCCACAAAACAGATCCTGAACAGGAATGCGTATCGCTTCAATCGACCAGTTGAAGGGCCTCGCGATCATCGGGGTCGTATGCTATCACTTGAACGACTGGCGGCTGGGCATCGATATAGGTTGGATGCTGATGCTCATCGGCTGGTGTGTGTTCGCGTTTCTTTTCGCCGCCGGCGTGCTACATGGGCTGAAGTTGGAGAAAAAGCCTGCCACCGAATTCATCTGTCAACGCGCCCGCAGACTGCTTGTCCCCTTTGTGCTCATCGGCGTCATCATGTGCACACTGCGGCAATTGCTGGAGGCATCCGGCAGCATTGACGATCTGCGCACGCTCTATCCGCCGACTCTGACCGGCAAAATCATCGGACATCTGCGGTTGGAATCCCCCATGGTGGCCTACCCCCTTTATTTCTTTGTACTGCTCATGGTGGTGTCGATGATATTCAAGCTCTTGCAGGCCGTGGGACTCAGCCGGAGCCGGTTACCCTGGCTGGCCGGAGGGGCCTTGGGCATCTCCTTCCTCGGCTGGCAACAAAGTCATCTGCTGCCGGTGACGGGGTTTGGCTGGCAGATGATCGTGATGGGGATATACCAATATACATGTGGCCATCTGCTAAGCCATGGCAGCGCCCCGGGCAAATGTCCCATCGTCTGGATATTTACCGGGATACTCTTGTTACTGAGTGCGGTTTTGCAAGTGCCGCCGTTCGCCGAGGCCGCCATGCCGACACTGCTTTTCGCCGGACTGGAGCGGGCGGAGCAACATGGCTGGAAGCTGCAACCGCTCACCTATCTGGGTGAACGCTCCGCCACGATTTATGCCTATCACGCGCCGTTCATCGTCACCGGGTTCGTGGTGGTCTTGCACAAACTCGGCGTGCCCGCATACTTAAACCTGCTGCTGTCCCTGACCGGCACCCTGACGGTCAGCTCCGCCCTACATTACGTGCTGCACAAATGGGCGGTGTTCAAGTGGTTCAGGGTGTGAGAAAGCGGTATAATGTCACCAAACCGAACCTGTTGGAGGCCCAAGGCGGGGTGCATGCATAAAGCTCCCTCAATCAGATAAGTAACGCACTAGCACTCGGGCGATAACTTTCTACGCCCAATCGTTTCATGTCAGTGATTGCTTCTCGGAGATTTTCTTTTCATGCTTTGAGGATGATTTTCAGGCGGATTCAACAGGCGGTCAGCTTTTCCCCGAAAGGGTTTGCCCATTCATTCTCTCTCAGTTCACTGCTGGCGATTGCATTGGCGCTGGCAGGGTGCCGGAGTACAGAGACCAGTAAAGGCAAGGAACCGACGAAACTCGCGCCCACGGCCTCCACCTACAAGGTGCCTCCGACAAAGCTGGAAGTGACGCCGCGCGTTGCCTTCAAACCGGAGAAGCTGGCGGCGATGGATGCAGCGATCACGAACGCCATCGCGGAAGGGAAGCTTCCCGGCGGGGTGCTGTGGCTGGAGCGCGGGCAGGATGTGTATGCACGCGGCTACGGCTGGCGGACCATCGAGCCGAAGCGCGAGGCGGTATCCACGGATACCATCTATGATGCGGCCTCGCTGACCAAGGTGGTGGCGACGACGCCAGCGATCCTCATCCTGTTCGATCGCGGTCTGCTGAAGCTGGATGATCCGGTGCGGCGGTTCATCCCGGAGTTCACGGGTGGCGGGACGGAGCATGTGACGATCCGGCATCTGATGACGCACGTCTCGGGCTTGCGACCCGGTCTGGGTAACTCACCGGCGTGGACAGGATACGATACGGCGATCCAACGTGCTTGTGCGCAGACGCTCATCAATGAGCCGGGCACGAAGCATGTTTACAGCGATATCAATTTCATCCTGCTCGGCGAAGTGGTGCGGCGCGTGAGCGGGATGCCGCTGAACCAGTTCGTGGAGGCGGAGATCTATGGACCGTTGAAGATGGTGGATACGGGTTACCTGCCCTCGGTGGACAAGCTGGGACGCATCGCGCCGACGGAGGTGATCGATGGGAAGCCCTTGCGCGGGGTGGTGCATGATCCGACCTCGCGGAAGATGGGCGGGGTGGCGGGTCACGCGGGGCTCTTCACGACGGCGCATGATCTGGCGCGGTATGCGCGGATGATCTTGAACGGCGGTTCGCTGGAAGGCGTGCGTATCCTGAAGACGTCCACCATCCAGATGATGGCGAACGTGCATACGCCCTCCAAGGTGCCGGACCGCCGCGGCTTGGGCTGGGACATCGACTCGAATTACGCAGGGCCGCGCGGGAGCGTGTTCCCCATCGGCTCGTTCGGTCACACGGGCTGGACGGGCACGAGCATCTGGATCGACCCGTATTCGCAGACCTTCTGGATCTTTGTCTCGAACCGGAATCATCCGACGGAGAAAGGTTCTGTGGTGGCCCTGCGCAAGGTGCTGGGCACTTTGGCAGCAGAGGCGGTGAACGGTTTTGATTTCGAGCATGTGCCAAGCGCCCTGCCCGCACGCACGGACAAGACATCTGCCCTCGAACCATTGGAATACGCGGCAGCGGATCGCGAAGGCAGACAAGCCGTTATGCGGTTTTACACGCCGGCGATCCAGGACTTCTACAAGCGCGTCACCAATGAGGAAATGCGCGAAGACATCATCATCGGTCTGCTCCTCCACGAGGAATTTCACATCGATAATCAC
>CAZRGY010000551.1:0-2949 GCA_964599715.1 uncultured Verrucomicrobiota bacterium
CCTCGTCGCCAACAAACAACACAAAGCTGGAGATTAAATCAGCGTTTCCCTAACGGCGCTCCCTCTTGTTCAGATTCCCATAGCGGCGGTTTGTTCTGCGCTTTTGGAGCGTTCCATGAAGCGCCGGACCTTTGCGCTGAAGCTCGATTGAGGGTAGTCAGGGCGGCAATCCTCTGATCGCCGTCATCCCATCAAGCGGCGCGCGGTGGACTGTGCCCTACCATCGTGGGGTGATCAGGCTGTTTGTGGTGGCATGGGCTGTTTCTTTGCGGGTTCCACTTGATTCTTCAATCAGATGGACAGGCTGCAAGGTGCGGGGTCTGAGCTGACAGCACCCTTTCGCATCTCAGTTTGCGACTGGACTGCATCAATGCGGAACATGTGCTTCAGCACATGCAGGTGAATCTGTGTGCCAACGACATTTCCATCGTAGGGCCTGCGGCATCGCTGGGTCCGTTGCTGGTGATGGCCCGGAAACCGAGCGGTTTGAAGAGCCCTATGTGAACGTGCTCTTGGAACGGCGCTATCGGGCAAGGTTCGCGGTGCCGGAGAGTGTGTGAACTCTGCTGATGGCACCCACAGGCTAATGGGTGACACTCTTTGGATTGGAGGGACCATTGGTCAACGCGGACGGCCAAGCCACCCGATCCAGCACGCTTCGGAGTTTGGACGCATCCCCGCCCTTGTAGGTGAAGTCACCAAGGCGGTAGATGAGCTCGTCTCCTTGGAATTTCACCAGGATTGCGACGAAATCGGACGTGTAATAGCTGAGCGCCACATCAAACTCACCCGAGTAACTGTTCGTCTCGCGAAGCGGCAGCAGTGATTTGAGCGCCGAGCGAAAGTCCGACTCGCTGATCTCCAGTTGCTGACCGAACATTTTGCCGACATTGTCTGGCTTTATCAACGACTGGCTATCCAGTTTTGTGTTTGTGACGATTTCCAAGTCCTGTGGAGACAACGGTCCCTTCGCATGCCCGCATCCGGCGAAAACTACCGAACTGGCGACCAAACCGATGGAAGCAAGGGCTGCGAAATCGAAGCGCATATAAACCTCCACCACCAGGTCGCAGCAGGGCTTGGTCTTCACGGGGGGATGCCAGCAGCGTCACACCTTCGCGTAAACTTCCGCTGCCTTGCCCACCGGCTCCTTGCACTTCTTCTTCCCGCCTTCGCCCCGCAATTTGGAAATGATCTGGGGGAACTGTTCCAGCGCGTGGTCGATGTCGGCCTCGGTGGTGTAGATGCTCAGGCTCAGGCGCACGCAACTGCGGGCGCGCTCGGCGCTCAGCCCCATCGCGGTGAGCACATGCGAGGGTTCCAGTGAACCGGTCGTGCAGGCGGACCCGCTGGACGCGCAGATGCCGGCCTGATCGAGCAACAGCAGCACGGCTTCGGCTTCAACGCCTTCGAAGGCGAGATTGGACGTGTTGGGTAGGCGCGGTTCCTTCTGGCCGGTGCGATGCACTCCGGGGATGGTCTTGATCAAGGTGTTCTCCAGCCGGTCGCGCAAGGCGCGCACCCGGGTGTTTTCCTCATCAATGGACGCCATGGCCAGTTCCGCCGCACGTCCGAAGGCCACCATGTAGGGGACATTCTCGGTGCCGCCACGACGACGACGTTCCTGCCCGCCGCCGATGACATACGGATGAAATGGCACGCCCTGCCGCACGTAGAGGCAGCCAATACCCTTGGGCGCATGCAGCTTGTGCGCGGACAGCGAAAGCAGGTCCACGCCAAGCTCTTTGACGTCGAGCTTCATCTTGCCGGGTGTCTGCACCGCATCCGTGTGGCAGAGCACGCCCTTGGCGCGGCAGATGGCGGCGATTTCCTCCATGGGAAACAGGATGCCCGTCTCGTTGTTGGCGAGCATCACGGAAACCACCGCGGTGTCGGGTCGGATGGCCTGGTGCAGCAGATGGATGTCGAGCGAGCCGTCGGATTCCACGGGCAGGTAGGTCACTTCGTAGGCGCGCTTTTGAAGGGACTTGCAGAAATTCAGGATCGCCGAGTGTTCGACCGCCGTGGTGACGATGTGCCGCTTGCCGGGATGGGCCATCAGCGCGCTGTGGATGGCGGTGTTGTTGCTCTCGGTGCCGCAGCTCGTGAAGATGATTTCGCGCGGAGTGGCGGAGATCAACGAGGCGACCGAGGTCCGGGCGGACTCGATGGCTTTCGTCACGTCGTGGCCGAAGCGGTAGGCGCTCGAGGGGTTGCCCCAATGATCGCGGAGAAAGGGCAGCATCGCCTCCAGCACCTCAGGGGCGACCTGGGTGGTGGCGTTGTTGTCCAGATAACAGAACTTCTCTTTGCTCATCGGACGGGTCTTGCTAATCTGCGATTTCCGGCGCAATGCGAAGCGTTCGGGCCATGCGCGGGGGCAAAGTTGAGCACCGGCCAGCGGCGGCGGTAAAGCAGTTTTTTGGCTGTGGCCACGTCTGGGTTGGCGGGAATGCCGCTGGAGAAACGCGTTGACAGCACGAACGAGCAGATGAATACTCTACTAAGTTAAGTGATTTACTTATGATTGAAACCGAGCAACCGAAAGTCACCCACAATGAGGTGATCAAAGAGGCCATTCCCACGCTGGCGGGCAACATCGCCGCCACGGTGAACGAAGGTGCGGAGCAGTTCTCTGCCGACGACCAGCAGTTCATCAAGTTTCATGGGATTTATCAGCAGGACGACCGCGACCTGCGCAAGACGGGCAAGAAATACATCATGATGATCCGTGGGCGCATTCCCGGCGGTGTCATGACCTCGGCGCAATGGATCACCTTCGACGACCTGGCAGCCCAATACGGCAACAACACCCTGCGCGTTACCACGCGTCAGAGCATCCAGTTCCATGGGGTGGTCAGGTCCGGCCTGCGTCCCTTGGTCAAAAAGAACAACGACTCCCTTCTCTCCACACTGGCCGCCTGCGGTGATGTGAACCGCAACGTGATG
>CAZRGY010000552.1:0-2944 GCA_964599715.1 uncultured Verrucomicrobiota bacterium
GCACCGTATCCTTACAAACTTCCAGGCGCAGTCGGAAGGCATCACCAGCCCGCACATCATCGGGCGATTGATCGAGACGTTGCGCGGTGACAAGTAGCAAACCCGGCAAGCCCCATGGCTGACGAACGCGCCAGAGCCTTTCTCGATCCCGCCGTGTTGGCGCGTCTCATGCGCCAGCAGATGGTGACGCGTTTCCCCATGGAGGGCTCGGTGTCCGGTCATCACAAGAGCCCGCATCGCGGCTCCAGTGTGGAATTTGCCGAGTATCGGAACTACGTGCCGGGTGACGATCTGCGCCGCCTGGACTGGCGCGTCTTCGGCCGCACAGACCGCTTCTACATGAAGGAGTTCGAGGCGGACACTAATCTCCGCTGCTACCTCGTGCTCGATACCAGTGCCTCGATGAGTTTCACCGGCAAGCACGGCAGCCGCTTGGATTACGCCAAGAAAATCGCCGCCAGTCTTGCCTACCTGACCATCCAGCAAGGCGATGCCGCCGGTCTCGTGTGCGTGGGTGAGAAGAAGACCATCGAGATCCCCGCCAAACGGAATCCGGCGCATCTGCAATTGATTTTCGACACCTTGGAACAGGTCGAAGCCAAGGGAACGACCAACATCGTGCAAGCCCTGCATGATCTGGCGGAGAAGACCCGCCGCCGCGCACTCATCATCGTGCTGACGGATGGCTTCGAAGATGCGGAGGCGCTGTTGAATTGCTTCCAGCATCTGCGTTTCCAGAAGCATGACCTCGTCATGTTCCAGTTGCTCGATCGCATGGAGATGGATTTCCAATTTGATCGCCCGGTGCGGTTCAATGATCTGGAAAGCTCCTACAATCTGGTCACCGAACCGAACACCATCCGCGATGAATACCTCGCGCAATTGCACCGGCATCTCAAGCACCTGAAAGAAGGCTGTAACCAGTTCAACGCGGACTACCGGCAGGTGATCCTGGATCAGGATTACGAGAAGCTCCTATCCGATTTCCTGAGCGAACGCGCCAGCGCCTCCTCCAATCAAGGGTAACCATGATACCGAGTCAACAACCCACCCTCGCGGTCTGTCACCCTGAATGACTTTTCTTCAGCCAGAGATTCTGTGGGCGTTGCCGCTGGTGTTGCTGCCGGTCATCATCCATTTGATCAACCGCTTGCGGCATCGTCCGCAGCCGTGGGCGGCCATGCGATTTCTGGTGGCCGCGACGCAAAGCTCTACCAGCCAGGCCAAGCTGCGCCAGTGGCTCATTTTGCTCTTCCGCACGCTCGCCGTGCTCATGCTCATCCTGTTCCTCGGTCGTCCGCTCGCGGGTGGCTGGCTCGGTTGGTCGGTGAACTCCGCTCCCGATGCCATCGTCATCCTGTTGGACCGCTCGGTGAGCATGGAGTCAAAGTTGGCTGGCAGCACCACCACGCGTCGTGAGCAAGCCTTGAGTTCGCTCGCCAAGGCCGCCGAACCTTTCGCCGGTCGCAGTCATTTGGTGGTCATTGATAGCGCCCTGCGTCGCGCCCAACCATTGGCGCGTCCTTCCGATCTGCGTGAGCTGCCTTCCACTTCAGCGACGGATACTGCTGCTGATTTTCCCGCGTTGTTCCAAGCCGCGTTGACTTGGTTGGAGGAGAACCAGACCGCCACGGCTGAGCTTTGGATCGCCTCAGATTTGCAACGCACGAACTGGAAACCGGATGACGAACGCTGGCAGCCCTTGCAAGCCCAACTCGCGGCGTTGCAACAGCGCGTTCGTCTGCGCGTGCTCACCGTGGGTGGCGATAGCGAGGCCGACACTTCCGTGACTCTCCAAGATATCCTGCGTACCGATCGCGAAGAGCGCGCCGAGCTTCTGCTCGCAGTAGATATCCAGCGCTCAGGTAACCAGGCTGCGACGATGCCGGTGACAGTGAATCTGAATGGCACGCCCGCCCAATACGATGTGGCTGTTGAGGGTGGTAACCTGCGCTGGCGGCAACGTCTGAACCTCGGCACACAGCGCGGTAGTGGCTGGGGATATGTCGAAGTTCCGGCTGATGCGAACCAGCGCAACAACCGCACTTGGTTCGTCTATGGCCCACCTGCCAAACTTCGCACGACCATCGTGACGGAGGACACACGCGTAGGCCGCTGGCTGGAGGCGGTTGCCTCGGCGGCACCTCCAGGCACGCAGCGGGAAGCGCGCGTCCTCTCGCCAGCTGATGCGGCCGGCCTGACCTTCGATGGCGATGTGCTCATCCTGTGGCAGGCGGCACTGCCAGCGAGCGATGTGGCGACCAAGCTGGATGCCTTTGTGCAAAGCGGTGGCGTGCTCGTCTTTCTGCCCACGGGCAAAGCGGATGCAGGCCAATTCGCGAGCCAGGGCTGGGGTGCGTTGGAGAAAGCGGAGGAGGGCCAAACCTATCGTGTTGATCGTTGGGAAGAGAAGGAAGGTCCGCTGGCGAAGACGGAAGAGGGTTTCAGCCTGCCGCTGAATCTCGCCGCCATCACGCAACGGCAACGCATCAATGGCACCGCTCCCGCACTGGCGACCTTCGCGGATAGTGGCTCGCTGCTGACACGTCAGACCTTGGGCCGCGGCCATGTCTATTTCCTCGCCTCCTTACCGATGCGCGAGTGGTCCACGCTGGGGAATGGGCCGGTGCTCGTGCCGGTCGTGCAACGTCTCTTGCAGAGCGGCAGTCGGCGGCTCACCCAAGCGAGCCTGATGCAGTGTGGCGATCTCAGTGCAGTGGACCAGAGCCTGCCATGGCGTTCCGTGGAAGGTGGCGGGACGAATCCGCAATTGGAAACAGGCATCTATCGCGCCGGTGAGCGGCTAGCTGCTTTGAATCGGGCCAGCGGGGAAGATGCGGCCGAAATGGCTACGCGGGAAGAAGTGGACAACGCGTTGGCGGGTGTCGCCCTCCAATGGTTTGAAGAGACCGGGCAAAACGAGGACCGCATGCAAGGTGAAGTA
>CAZRGY010000553.1:0-2943 GCA_964599715.1 uncultured Verrucomicrobiota bacterium
GTCTCCTTGCGCAGATCGAGGAAATCCTCGATATCCGCGTGCCACAGTTCCAAGTAAGAGCACAACGCCCCCGGGCGTTTGCCGCCTTGGTTCACTGCGATGGCGATATCATTCGACACCTTGAGGAATGGGATCACACCCGAACTTTCCCCGTTCGTGCCGTGGATGTGTGCACCCGCACCGCGGATCGCCGTCCACGAGCAGCCCAGCCCCCCTGCCCACTTGGACAGATGCGAGAACCGCCGCCACGTCTCCGTGATCTCCTCGATGCTGTCGCCGCAATACAACAGGTAGCAGCTCGAGAGCTGCGGATGCTGCGTGCCTGCATTGAACAGCGTAGGCGTGGAACTGCAGGCCCGGCGCGTCTTGTAGATGCTGTAAAACTCGATGGCCCGCGTTTCGCGTTCCTTCTCGCTTTGCGCCAGCCCCATCGCTACACGCAACCAGAAGATCTGCGGTGCTTCCAAGCGGCGCTTGCGGCCAGTGACCGGGTCCTGCGTATGGATGAGGTAACGATCATACAGCGTCTGGATGCCGATGTAGTCGAACTGCAGATCAGCAAACGGATCGATCGCTTCGGCCAAGTCCTTCAAGTTGTATTCCGCTAGCTTCGGATCCAAGCGGCCCAGCTTGATGCCGTGCGGCACATAATCGAGGAACGCCTTCTTGTGCGCTTCCTTCAAGGCCTCGACGCCATCCGCCATCTTCCACGGCAAGGTCTCTTCGTAGATGTAGCTGAGCAGCACGCGCGCCGCGTAGAACCGCGCATCACTGTCTGCATCCAAAAGCGATTTCGCATTCAGGATGATGGTATCGCGCCGCTCTTCCGGGCTGAGGTTCAACGACACACTGCGCAACAACCGGGCGATCAATTCCTCTTCCGGCAATTGCGGCTGCAAACCGATCCGCGCAAAGGAGAGCCGTGCCCGCAGGTCCACCAACTGCTCCGGTGTGGCCAGTTCGAGCTGGGCGGAATCATCCTCTGCCTCGACCGTCTTGGTTTCTTCCAGTTCGCGCAGCACCGCGCGCTTCGCCCGATACTTCGCATAAGCCAGCGCCACCTTGCTCTGGTTCAGCTCGATGAGCGTCTCCTCGACCAAGTCTTGCAGCTGCTCGATATGCAGGAACAGCGGCCGCTCACGGCGCAACCGGAACTCGATCTCCGCCTGCACATGTGCGCCCAGTGATTCATCCACGCCACAAGCGACTGCCGCCGCGCGGACCGCTTGCGCGATCTTATGGCCCATCCAGCCTACCACGCGCGGTTTGCCGGAGGCATCCGACGTCAAGTCCCGGCGGATGACCTGTGGCATCCCCGCTGTCTCACCGGTCACGCTGAGATTCAGCGTCGGTGCTTCGATTGTTTCTTTGCTCATGGCTTGTCTGTCTGGTTGCTTAACTGTCGTTTATCTCATCCGCTCGCAGAGCAAAATCCGGTCCGCTCTCAAACTCGATTTGCTCTCCCACGGTATTTAAAATTTAGGCCCGTGGTCCGACGATGCCGCGCTGTGCCTGATACTTGCCCTGCCGGTCCGCATAACTCGTCTCACAAGGCTCTTCCCCTGCGAGGAACAACACCTGCGCCAATCCCTCGTTCGCATAGATGCGGGCGGGCAGCGGCGTGGTATTGGATATCTCCAAGGTCACATGCCCCTCCCACTCCGGCTCGAATGGCGTCACATTCACGATGATGCCGCACCGCGCATACGTGCTCTTGCCCACGCACAGCGTGATGACATTTCGCGGGATGCGGAAATACTCCACACTCCGCGCCAAGGCGAAAGAGTTCGGCGGCACCAGGCAGGAATCCCCGGTGATATCCACAAAGGAACGCGCATCGAAATGCTTCGGGTCCACGATGGCGTTATACACGTTCGTGAACACCTTGAACTCGTTCGCCACCCGCAAGTCGTAGCCATAGCTGGACAGGCCGTAGCTGATTACCGGTCCTGCCTCGTTCTTACGCACCAATCCGTCCTCAAACGGCTCGATCATCCCGTGTTCACGGGCCATCTTGCGGATCCAATAGTCGGAATGAACTCCCATAAGGCAGCTTAGATCAGGTCGTCTTCCGCCGCGTTCTTCACGCTGCCGCTCGTCTGGTATTCCGTCACGCGCGTCTCGAAGAAGTTCTTCTCCTTGCGCAGGAAAATCACTTCATCCAGCCAGCCGAACGGATTCGTCTTCACGTTGGACAAAGCGGGCAGACCCAAGGAGATCAGGCGCCGGTCCGCATTGTAGTCCACGTAATTGATGAAATCCGATTGCTTCAGGCCAACCTGGTCTTCCGGCAGGCAATCGCGCACGAACTCTTTCTCCAGCTCCACACCTTCACGCATGAAATCGACGAGTTCCGCACGGAATTCCGGGGTCCAGATGTCCTGATTCTCCTCAATCAGTTCCGTAAGGATGTAGCGGCCCAGCGCGATGTGGTTCGACTCATCGCGCAAGGTGTATTGGAACATCTGGCCGATGCCCGTCATCTTGTTCTGGCGATGCAGTGACAAAATCATCGCGAAGAGCGCATAGAACTGCGTCCCTTCCATCACTTGGGAGATGCCGAAGATGGCCTTCGCGAACTTCTGCTTGTTCACCGTCTGCGTCAGGTCCACGCCCATCTTCAACTCGGGCATCTGGCGCGTGATGTAGGCGTTCTTGCGCTGGATGCTCGGGATGTCGTTGAACTTCGCCGTCACTTCATCCAGATCAATGTTCAAGCTGCCGATGATGTGCAGGAGCGAATCCATGTGGATGCTCTCCTCGGCGATCTGGCGCAGGGAAGCATGCTTCAGCTCCGCCGCCGTCAGGTTTTCCTCGATGACGTGCAGGACGGAATCCCCCACGATGCCTTCCGCCGCCGAGTTATAGCCCACGCCCATCTCGATGATCCAGCGCTCCTTCGGTGTCAGCGCACCCGTGTTCCACTGGTGGGCGTCCTTGGAC
>CAZRGY010000554.1:0-2939 GCA_964599715.1 uncultured Verrucomicrobiota bacterium
ATGAGCATGCTGCCGAAGGATGCGCCAAAACCGGAAGCCATGCTGGAAGCCCTAAGGTGGTTCGTTGGGTAGGGGATGCGATCTAATAAGAAGCCTGCCCCCGAGATATAAACCTTGGGGGCAGGCGCTTGTTGTCTAAAGAAGGGAATTGGGCAGCCGTGTAGCGCTCAATGTTGCGGCATTAAGTGCCGATTGATCCGCCAGAGCATGGTGACTCGAGGGGGCGGCTTACTACTTAACGGCTCCAAAAAAGCGGAAAGTATAGTAAATCACCATAATTTCCAGAGCGATGAAGAGCGCAAAGCAGGTCCATTCCACAATCCCAGCCTTCAAATCGTTCAATTTAGCTTTCATATGCTTGTTGAAAATAGCAAAGGCCGTGCCAATCTCGCGTGAGAAAATGTCCTGTGAAAATATGATGTTTTTGTAAATAGCTTAAATTCAATTGTTTAGAATTTGGAAGAGTGTCCACTCGCAGGACAGTTTCGGCCTTGGCTTGCTATAGCAGGGTTTTTATCTGCCAAATATTGCCATGTCAGGAATGCACCGGTGCTGGGTAGAGATCGATTTTTCAGCTTTGCGCGAGAATCTCGCGTGGCTGCGGCATGCTGCTGGGCGGCAGCAACGCATCATCACGGTGGTGAAGGCGGATGCTTATGGGCATGGGCTGAAGCAGATCGCGGCCTTGCTGATGCAGAGTGGCACGGATGTCTTCGGGGTGGCCAATCTGAGTGAGGCGCGGGCCATCCGGAGCGTGGGGAAGGGGTGGCCCATCCTGATGCTCGGTGCCTGTCTGCCAGATGAGGTGGATACGGCGGTCAAGGACCAGGTCATGCCGACGATTTCCTCGCTGGAGGAGGCAAAACGCTTTTCGGAATGCGCGGGCAAGCTGCGGCGGGTGGTCGATGTGCATCTGAAGGTGGATACGGGGATGGGGCGGCTGGGGGCGAAGCCGGATGAGGCGGTGGCGCTGGCGCGGGAAGTCAGCCAGTTGCCGCATCTCACTCTGCGCGGGATCTATTCCCACTACGCGTCGGCGGAGGATGATGCGCGATATTCCAAGCGGCAGCGGGAACTGTTTTTGAAGGTGGTGACGGAATTGCATGCAGCTGGGATCACGCCGGATTTCATCCACCTGCGGAACAGTGGCGGGGTGTTGTTTGAAGCGGATGGGGTTTCGAACACCATCAGGCCGGGGTTGCTGGTTTATGGGATTGTGCCGGCAGGCAAGCGGCGGTTGCCGGGGGATTTGCATTGCAAGCTGCGACCGGCGCTGACTTGGAAATCCCGAGTGAGTTTCGTTAAGACGGTGGAGGCGGGGCAGAAATTGAGCTACGGCGGGACGTTCATGGCGGTGAAGCGGATGAAGGTGGCGACGGTCACGGCGGGTTATGGTGATGGGTATCTGCGTTCAGGGAGCGGTCGTGCGAAGGTGTTGATTGGCGGGAAGCTTTGCCCGGTGCTGGGTCGGGTGACGATGGACCAGATGCTGGTGGATGTCACGGGTTTGAAATCCGTGGCGGCGGGGGATGAGGTGGTGTTGCTCGGGCGGCAGGGGAAGAAGGAGATTGCGGCGGGGCAATTGGCGACGTGGCTGGGGACGATCCCGTGGGAGGTGTTGACGAGTATCACGTATCGGGTGGCGAGAGTATATCGCGGTGGGTGTGCGGCGTGAGGGGGATGATTGTGGGCGATGATTTTTTAAGACTCCCGTTAGGAGTGAGGCACAAATTCATCATAATGTTTTTTGCCGCACTTGGGACAAAACCCGTGACTGAACTTAACCTGAGAGCGCTTGCTGATGTAAACCTCCATCGGCAGCCATTCTCCGTTTTCATCACGGATGGCTTTGCAGAAGGCACAGACCGGAAGCAAGCCGCGCAAGGTCTGCGCCTCCAGCAACGCCGCGTCCCTTTCCCGGATCGCCCGCTCCAGGGCGGCTTCACGTTCTCGCAACGCCGTCACATCCGCGACATGAACTGAAAAACCCAGCACCTCGCCATCCACTACATGGGGTGTATAGGTGGCGATGCTTTCTCTGACCTCGCCGTTCGGCAATGGTATTCGCCTCTCAAACACCTGCTTTTCCCCTTTGAGGGCCGCCAGAATAAACGGAAGGTTCAACTCGTACAATGGCCCGAGCAATTCCTTTATGGTCATGCCTTTCATCTGTTCCGGGCTTTTGCCGAACCATTCCCGGTAGGCATCGTTCGAGAACACACACCTTTGGTCGGCGTTCCAGTAGGCGACCATCGCGGAAATATGGTTCGCAACGCTGAGGGCAACTTCGGCTGGCTCAAGATTCATTTTCACGAGATACGTGTCGGGGCTTCCAATATTTAAGGGATTTGCAAAATTGTGATTTGATTGCTCAGCAAATTTTCTTAGGAAAGGCGCGCGTGATTGTCCAGCCGAGAGTTGCGATCGCGCGGTGGATAAGGGACACATGGCTGGGGGCGATTCCGTGGGAGGTGTTGACGAGTATCACGTATCGGGTGGGTGTGCGGCGTGAGGGGTAACCGCAGCCCCGACTAAAGCCGGGGTGAAATGGACGCAGATTCGTGCAGATGGGGAGGGGGAATCCGGCGTCGCGATGCGACGCGGGTATTTTAGGCGGGAGACCACGGGTTGGAAACCCGTGGCTAAGGATCTTTCCTCGCTGGCGCGAGGGGGAAGGGGCGAGGTGGTGGGCTTCGGCGTACTTTACATTGTTTTCGTGTGGTTCGGTGCATGAAGCGCGCTTACAGCGCTTCGACCTTTTGGGGGCTTTTCATGGGGCGTTGCCCCATGCTGGTATTAGGCCGGGCTTTCAGCCCTCAAGTTTTGGCGCTACGAGGGTATGACGGTCTGTCAGCGTTTTATGGCGCCGCTGATGGGTTGGGTGCGGGGGGTGTTGGTGAAGTCGGTGGGTTGCAGGTATTTTGGGTCGGCGTGGTGGA
>CAZRGY010000555.1:0-2935 GCA_964599715.1 uncultured Verrucomicrobiota bacterium
ATCAGCGGAATCCGGTGAATGACTTGGTGGCGGAGGGGGCGGAGATCATCTTCAACGTATCGGCTTCGCCGTGGCATATCGGCAAGAACCGCATGCGGCATGAGATGCTGAAGAGCATGACCGCAAAGGCGAAACGGCCTTTGATCTACTGCAACTCGGTCGGCGGAAATGATGAATTGGTTTTCGATGGTGGCAGTCTGGTTCTCAACGCCGCAGGCGAGCATCTCGCGCAAGGTGCGCTATTTGCGGAGGATTTTCTGGTGGTGGACTTGGAGAAGACGCCGCCGGTTGAGCCGGTCGACTACGTGGATGAAGAGAAGATCTACAAAGCGCTGGCACTGGGCTTGCGGGATTACATGCACAAGTGTGGTTTCAAGTCCGCGGTGCTGGGCTTGAGCGGTGGTATCGATTCCGCGCTGGTGGCGTGCATCGCGGTGGAGGCGCTGGGCAAGGAGAACGTGCGCGGGTTGTCGTTGCCTTCGCAGTATTCCTCGCAGGGTTCGCTGGATGATGCGCGGAAGCTGGCGGAGAACCTTGGCATCCAATACGACATCGTCACGATTAAGGAGCCCTTTGATGCCGTGCAAGGCCGCTTGAAGGAAGTGTTCGCCGGCAAGGCGGAAGACACGACCGAAGAAAATATCCAGGCACGCTTGCGTGGTGTGATCCTGATGGCGATGTCGAATAAGTTCGGTTCGTTATTGCTGACCACGGGTAACAAGAGCGAATTGGCGGTGGGCTATTGCACATTGTATGGCGATATGTGCGGCGGCTTGGCGGTGATCAGTGATGTGCCGAAAACGATGGTTTATCGGATATCGCAGTGGATCAATCGCGAGAAAGAAATCATCCCTTCGGATACGATCACCAAGCCGCCCTCGGCGGAATTGCGGCCGGACCAAAAAGATCAGGATTCGCTGCCGCCTTATGACATGCTGGACGCGATTCTGGAGGCTTACATCGTGGAGCATAAATCGCAGGCGGAGATCATCGCGAGCGGTTATCCAGAGGATGTCGTGCGGTTTGTCGTGCGGTTGATCGACCTGAACGAATACAAGCGTCGGCAGGCGGCTCCGGGATTGAAAGTGACCACGAAGGCGTTCGGGGTGGGGCGCCGGGTGCCCATCGCGCAGAGGTATCGGGAATGGTGAAAAAATCCTATACCAAGCTGACGTGCTGGTTAGTCGGTGGTATTTGTCTGCTGGCAAGTCTTGTTGTACAGGCGGCAGACGGAACGGCGGCGACCAAGAGCGTGCTGGGGACGAAAGGTTTGATCAGCTTCTGGAGTTTTCAGGAAGCAAGCGGTTCTTCGCGCAAAGCTGTGGGTGCCTATCCGGTCGAGTTGTTGGAAGGCAAGCCGGGTATCGGGCGGGCGGAGGAGGGGTTGTTCGGACCTTATTCTCTCAAGCTGAAATCCGGGGAGTGGCTGCGCATACCGCGAGACAAACTGGGGCCGCTTAATATTCATGGACCCAAGGCACAGGTGACGGTCATCGCATGGGTTAAACGGGAGGGGAAAAATTTCTGGCAATCTATTGCGGGGGTATGGGATGAGACACATTCCGCGCGGCAATATATGCTGTTCCTCAATGCGCGGACTCGCACAGATGCTTCCATCATGAAGCGCGTGCCTACACAGGACCGCATCCATGGGCATATCTCGGCCTTGGGTGGACCTTCGCCGGGAGAGAAATTCTGGGTGAGCTATGCGAGTAGCGGTTCCACGGTGTCGATGGAAGGGTGGCATATGATCGCGCTGACTTATGATGCCGAGTTCATCCGCATGTATCTGGATGGTAAACTGGATGCGGCGGAAAATTTTAATCCATTTCCCTATAAGGACGGCATCTTTGACGGTGGGGCAAAAGGGGCGGAATTCACGGTGGGGGCAAACCACGTGGCGGGCATCGAGAACAACAACCGGTTTAGCGGGTTGATGGCGGGACTGGCGGTATTCGACCGGGCTTTGAGCGATGAAGAGATGGCGCAGTTGGCCGCCAAGACTTTGCCGACAAAAGCTGGGACGCCATAGTCAGGGATGGAAAATCGGGTCTTAACACATCCAAGAACGGGCTTTGCGCCGTTACCTGCCTTCCGGTAGTTTATTTCCAACATGATTTCACGAGCGAAGTCGGAAGCGTTGTTTGATGAGTCTTTGCGATACATCCCGGGCGGGGTGAATTCGCCGGTGCGGGCTTTTCGGGCGGTGGGGGGAAAGCCGTTCTTTGTGGATCGGGCGAAAGGTGCTCGCGTCTGGGATGTCGATGGGAATGAATACATCGACTATGTGGGCACTTGGGGCCCGGCCATCCATGGGCATGCGTTTCCGCCGATCATCGAGGCGGTGCAGAAGACGGCGGAGCGGGGGACGAGCTTCGGTATCCCGAATCCGCTCGAGTTGGTGATGGCCAAGCGCGTGACGGAGGCGGTGCCGAGTGTGCAGAAGGTGCGTATGTGCAGTTCCGGCACGGAAGCCTGCATGAGTGCCATCCGACTAGCGCGCGGTTTCACCAAGCGGGACAAGATCATCAAATTCGACGGTTGCTACCACGGGCACGGAGATTCGCTCTTGGTGAAGGCGGGTTCCGGGGCGTTGACTTTTGGTAATCCGGACAGCGCGGGGGTGCCGGCTGATTTCGCGAAGCACACCATCGTGCTGCCTTTTAATGATGAAGAGGCGATCAAGGCGGCGTTCGCGGCGAATGCCAGTGAGATCGCTTGTGTTATCGTAGAAGGTGTGCCGGCGAATGCAGGGCTCTATCTGCCGAAGCCGGGCTATTACGAACTGCTCACCAAACTTTGCAAAGACAATGGCAGCGTATTCATCTTCGATGAAGTGATGACGGGTTTCCGTTTGTCATTTGGCGGGGCGCAGAAAATTTTTGGACTAACGCCGGACCTGTCTTGCTTCGGTAAGATCATCGGTGGAGGCCTG
>CAZRGY010000556.1:0-2933 GCA_964599715.1 uncultured Verrucomicrobiota bacterium
AAAGCTTGCGCGGTTTCCAAGGCGACACGTCCGCGTCGGGCCATCGCTTGCGCGGTGAGGTCTTCAGGACACTGCGTTTCAAAAACGCCATTGATGACGAGGCGTTGATTGCCGACACCCAAGGCGCGCAGTTCTTTGGAAGTACGTTCCGCTTCGTTGAGCGCGGCCAACTGCGGACGGCTGACGAGGATGAGGGTGGTCGCGGTGGCATCGGCCAAGGTGTTGACGGTGGCTTCGTAGATGGCGCGCTGTTTTTCCAATCCGGCCAAGGGGCCGAGACAGGAGGTGCCGCTGGTGTTTTGATCGAGGAACTGGTCCCACGCCTTGGCCAGGCTCATGAGCCGGAGGGTGTGGCCGGTGGGGGCGGTGTCAAAGATGACGTGGTCGTAGGCTTGCGTGGTCTGCGGGTCGCCGATGAGGCCGGAGAATTCATCGAAGGCGGCGATCTCCACGGTGCAGGAGCCGGAGAGCTGTTCCGCCATGCTGCGCAAGGCGGACTCAGGCAGCAGACCGCGCATCGGCCCGATGACGCGCTCGCGATACGCTGCCGCAGCGGCCACGGGATTGATGTTCAGGGCGTGCAGGCCGGTCGCACCGGGAATGGCGAGCGGATGATTCGTCAATTTGGTTTCCAGCACTTCATCGAGGTTGGAAGCGGGATCGGTGCTGACGAGCAAGACGCGTTTACCAGATTCCGCGAGCTTCAAGGCGGTGGCGCAGGAGAGCGAGGTCTTGCCCACGCCGCCCTTGCCGGTGAAGAACAGGTAGCGCGTGGTGTGCGCGGGATCGGGCTGGTAGTTGGGCAGTTTCATAAAGCCCCTTTTAACTCATGGCCAAGGACGGCCTGAGTCAGGGCAGCGCGCTCGGATTGATCGGGGTAATGACCCTGGAGATGGATGGTGCCGTCGATGAGGATGAGCGGGAGGCCCTCGACGCCTTTTTGGTCGAGCAAGGTTTTGACGAGCGGGTTTTGTACGAAGGCGAGGGGTTGCTGGCCGAGATTGTAGCGGGCCACGGAGACACCCTGTTCACCGAGTTGCTTGAGCAGGGCGGCGAGGCTGACGAGCGCGGGGTCGATGTCGTTACCGCAGAGGCCCGTGGAGCAGCACATGGGCGGGTCGTAGATCTGGATGGTTTTCATGGTCATTTGCCTTTCGCGGAAAGTTTTTGAGGGGACGCAGGCGGGCAGCACCCGGCCAGCCGGGTTTTGAGTTTGCGGAGGTCGGTGCGGAAAATGGGGTGCGTGGAGAGGCAGTCCTGGAGACAGCGCAACTGCCAGTCGAGTTCGCGCGGACGGGTGGCGGGGAGCGAGTAGATCATCCACTGCCCTTGCCGTTCCACTTGCACAAGACCGCGCTGGCGGAGGTAGGCGAGGTGCTTCGAGACGGCCACCTGGGACAGGCCGAGGATGTCCTGGAGATGGCAGACGCAGAGGGGCGACCGCTCCAGGAGATGCACGATGCGGAGACGGGTCTCGTCGCAGAGGCAGTTATAGACTTCGATGAGCGGTAGCGGTTTCATACCTATGAAGGAATATACCTCAATGGGTATATAATGCAAGAAATGATACTCCCCCTTGCCAGGCGGCGTTCGCGACGGATTATCCGGAGGCGACGCAGAGGGAGATCGGGGTGTATTATCAGAAGTAAGGGAAGCTGTAATAACTGCTTGGCGCCTCATTCCGCCTGTCGCAGCAGATCTATTTTGCCGCCGAGGTATAAGTGGCGGCATATGATCGTGCACAGGGAACTGCAAGCCAACATGGCGCTGAAACCGTAGAGCGGGCTGCTTTCCATGAGGAACATGAGCAGGGCCGCCGCCAGCCCGAGCAGCATCAGCACACCGAGAAGGAGAATCCACAGGAAATTGGTGAAGTTACGGCACCCAAACCGGCCGCTGCGCATGAACCAAAGGATGGGAAATACCGGTTGCAGAGCCAGGGCGATCAGCCAGATCTTCACGGCCAACCAGGTTCCCGGTAACAACCAGGCGGTCAGATAGTCGCCGGATTTCATCCGGGCGATCTCAAGCGCGCCCCCCATCATCCAAACCAGCGGTAGGGCCATGATTAGGCGCAGCGCCGCTGCTTTCCACATGGCGCGTGTGACCTCCCGCAGGCTGACCGGCAGCAGGCCATGCAATGCGACCAGCAAGGGGCCCTGCCGGCGGTCGGAGAAGAGGGCGGTAAACTCCATGCCCCACGGCAGTGCATTTGCCGCCGTCATGAAACTGAGAATGACCGCTACCAAGGCGGTGAATTGCGGGAAGAAATACTTGCTGGTCACCACCAGCAGCGCCATCACGAGCAGCGTTTTGAACGCCGATTTCCACATGCCGTTCCAGTTTAATTTGTCCGGCACCGCGACATTTACCGTTTCCCGCTCCGCCGGGGTCAGCCACTGGAAATACCACCTCTCCCAGATTCCCGTCGGACGGATTGCCACCGGCAGCAGGGAGAAGGAAGCCGCCGCCGTGATGGGTGAGTTCGATACGCCGGTTTCTGTTTCATCCGCGGCTTCGCTATCCTCCTCGGTCAGGGCCAGTACATCCCAGGGCGTCAGTTCATAAACTTGCCCCACTGATTTCCAGGTCTGAAAGGCCAGACAGCCCAAGGCGATGGTTCCGACCGCAATGACTCCTGTCATCAGCCAAAGCGTGTCCGGCGCGCCAGCTTTGGCCAGTTGCATCCCCCAGCCGGTCGGCAACCAAAGCAGGAACGAACCGGCTTGATTGAGCAACGACACGATTGTCTGCGCATCGATGCGGCCGAACGCGAACCACACCGTGGCGAGGAGCACGCCAACGGCCGCGCCGGCCAAGGCCGACCGCACGGGGTTGAGATAGCGATAGGCCAGCCACGCCGTGCTGGTCGCAGAAAGCCAGATGAAACCAGCCGCGATGAGCCAAAGACCCGGCGGATGCTCTGTCGGCTG
>CAZRGY010000557.1:0-2925 GCA_964599715.1 uncultured Verrucomicrobiota bacterium
CGCGCAGGACGGTGCGGCGCTGGACTTCGAGTTCCCGGGCGAGTTGGGTGCAATAGGGGTAACGACCTAGCCGCAAGCTGCAGATGAAGGTGTGGATGCGGCGCAAGGGAGGCCGCGAACAAATCTTCTTCATTTCTCTCTCCTCCTTGGGAAAAGGATGACAGAGCGGGGAGGGAATGCAAGGGGGGAGGGGGGCGTCGAACAGCGAACAGCGAACAGCGAACGTCCAACGTCCAACGTCCATGGGAGCAGGCGGGACGCCTGCGGTACGGCCCGCGAGACGCGGGCGCTACGGTCGTTTGCTTTGGTGATGAAAATTTTTTAATTATTTTTACCCCTGTGTCTATAGATGTCACAGGGGGGTGGTAGGATGGGGGCGTGGTAGGAAAAATTTAGAATTTAGAATGTAGAAGGAAGAAAGGAGGAAGAGATGAAGGGAGAATCGAGAGCGAGGACGAAAGGGGTGCCGGTTAAAATCCCTTTACCCACTTCTCTGGGTTGTTATTTTCTACCGACAGTCATTATGCGTACCACTTTGCGATTTCTCGTTTCGTTGCTGAGTTTGTCTTTGTTGGCCGGCGGGTTGCAGGCGCAGCAGGGCAAGGGTCGTCCCAAGGGGCCGATGCGCGCGCCGGATATGGGCATCGATGTGCCGCCGGCGGTGCGGGCGGATCTGGGGCCGAAGGTGGTGGCGCTGGGCAAGGAGATCGAGGCGTTGAAGCTGGAGCTGAAGTCCAAGCCCGCGATGCTGGACCTGCTGCCGGATGTGCAGATCTATTACAACGCCACGTATCATGCGCTGATGCACAATCTCTTCTATAACGACAAGGATTTCGCGGTGGCGGACGCGATGGTGAATTACGGGAATTACCGCGCGAAGATGTTGCGCGCGGGGAATCCGAACTGGATCAACTCGACGGGCTTGGTGGTGCGCGGGTATGTGTCGCGTATCGATGGCTCGGTGCAGCCGTATGGCCTGGAGATACCGGCGACGTATTCGCGCAGCAACAAGGACAAGAAATACCGCGTGGATTTCTGGTTCCACGGGCGTGACAGCAAGTTGAGCGAGTTGAAATTTATCAATGATCGCCAGACGAAGTACGGCCAGTTCAAGCTGGATGACGGGTTCGTGCTACAGACGTACGGACGGCATAACAATGGTTCGCGGTTCGCCGGTGAGACGGATGCCTTTGAAGCGCTGGCGGCGGTGAAGAAGCATTACCCGATCGATGATGATCGCATCAGTGTGCGCGGTTTCTCGTTGGGTGGCGGCACGACGTGGCACATGGCCACGCATCATGCGGGTTTGTGGTTTGCGGCGGCGCCGGGAGCAGGTTTCTCGGATACGGAACAGTTCTTGAAAATCTATACGCGTGAGCCGCCCCCGACGTGGTTCGAGGAGAAGCTCTGGCGCATGTATGATGCGGTGGCGGCGCCCGGGAATCTTTTCCAATGCCCGACGATCGCATATAGCGGCGAGAAGGACGGCCAGAAGCTCGCGGCAGATTTGATGGAAGCAGCGATGGAGAAGGAAGGGCTGAAGCTGACGCATGTCATCGGCAAGGACATGGGGCATCGCTACGACACGAACTCCATCGCGGAGATCAGCAAGTGGATGGATGAGAAGGCGGCGAAGGGTCGTGAAGTGACGCCGAAGGAGATCCGGTTCACGCTCTACACGCTGCAGTTCAACCAGATGAATTGGATCACGGTGGATCGCTTGATGCAGCATTGGGAGAAGGGGCAGATCAACGCGACGGTGACGGGGCCCGGAGCGGTCTCGGTGAAGACGGAGAATATCGCGGCCTTCACTATAAAAATGCCGGCGGGTCAATCGCTGGTGAGCGGTGCGCCGAAGGTGACGGTGGATGGCAAGGAATTGGCGAGCATCCCGGTGGCGGGTGACAAGTCTTGGAAGCCGTCTTTCTACAAGGTGAACGGCCAATGGTATGCAGGTGAGAAGGCGGAGGCTGGTTTGGCCAAGAAGCATGGCTTGCAGGGTCCAATCGACGTCGCGTTCATGGACAGCTTCATCTTCGTCATCCCGACGGGGCGTGCGGCGAATTACAAGTTCGGCCAGTGGGTGACGGCGGAACTGAACGATGCCGCCAACCAATGGTGGCTCCAGATGCGTGGCCAGGCCCGCATCAAGAAGGACACGGAAGTGACGAGCGAGGATATCGCGAACAACAACTTGATCCTCTGGGGTGATGCCCAGAGCAACAAGGTGCTCGCCAAGGTGATGGACAAGCTGCCGCTGAAGTGGGATGCGAAGGAACTGACGATCGGCAGCAAGACGTTCCCATCTGATACGCATGCGCCAGTGTTGATCTATCCGAACCCGTTGAACCCGGAGAAATATCTGGTGCTGAACAGCAGCTTCACGTTCGCGTATGCGGGCATGTCGAATAACTGCAACCAGTATCCGCGCCTGCCGGATTGGGCGGTGCTGGATATGGCCACGCCGAAAGAGAAGCGGCATCCAGGCGGGGTGGCTTTCGCGGGTTTTTATGATGAACAGTGGAAGTTCGTAGAGCCGCCGCAGTAGGATTGAATAACGAGGCCGCGTAAGGCTTCAGATAATCTATAATACCAATGAAACTGAGTTCTCTGTTGTTGACGGGTGTGCTGTCGCTGGTGGCTTTGACCGGCTGGTCAGCGGATAACTGGCCGCAGTTCCGTGGGCCGGCAGGCGATGGACATGCCAACGCCAAGGGCTTGCCGACGAAATGGAGCGACACGGAGAACATCAAGTGGCAGACGGCCATCCACGGGCGCGGCTGGGGTTGCCCGGTCATCTGGGGTAACCAGGTCTGGGTGCCGACGGCCTCAGAGGACGGCAAGCAACTCTTTGCGGTGTGCCTGGACAAGAACACGGGCAAGATCGGGTTCGATCAAAAGCTGTTCGATGTGGCGGCACCGCAG
>CAZRGY010000558.1:0-2916 GCA_964599715.1 uncultured Verrucomicrobiota bacterium
GACATAGGCGAACTGCAAAGCCTTGAGTCGCGCGGCGGTGTCTTGATCAATCAACGTGCCATTCGTGGACAGCGTGAGTTTGATGCCTTTCTGCCGGGCATACGTGGCGATATCGAAGAAACGCGGGTGGATGAGCGGCTCGCCGCCGGAGAGGAGCAGGGCGGGGATGCCGTAGCTCGCGAGATCATCAATGACGGATTGGCATTGCTCCCACGTCAGTTCGCCGGGGTATTCGCGGGCGTCTGAATCCGAATAGCAATGGATGCACTTGAGATTGCAGCGGCGGGTGATGTTCCAGACGACGATGGGTTTGCGTTCCTTGGCGGATGAGGGCGCGCCATGACCGTGACCGTAGCGGAGAGCATCTGCCGGTTGGGAAACCCCGCAGTAGAGTTTCGTCAGATTGATCATATACCCCTAACAGACGGCAGCGGGGTAACTGTGGCTTTACGAAAATTGCTCTATCGCGGGCGCAAGTTGCCTATCAGCAAACCTCATCCGTGCAGGTCATTTCTTCGGCTTCAATTCGCCTTCGAAGAACTTGAGAATCTGAGCCTGAACCTCTGGTGTGTTGAACAGCGGACCGCCGTGACCGCCGCCTTTGATGATGACCAGCTTGGATGGGACACCGGTTTCCTTGAGCTTGTCATGCAGGCGTGTGCTTTGCGCGAGCGGGACTTGCGGGTCGGCATCGCCATGCATGATGAGGAACGGGGCATCGCCCTTGCTGACTTGATGGAGGGCGCTGGCGAGTTTGGCGGTGTCCGGCACTTTGTAGATCGGGGCACCGAGGAGAATGGCGCCGTTGGATTTGGCGACGTCTTCTTCGGTGCGACCATTGCCGACAACATTCGCAGGCATGGTCAGGAGATCGCTGGGGCCGAACCAATCGCAGACGGCTTGGATGCGGGCGGAGTTCTTTTCGTCTTTGGGCAAATCCAAGGTGCCCATGAGTGCAACGAGGTGTCCGCCAGCAGAGGAACCCCACACGCCAATGTGCTTGGCATCGAGTTGGTATTGCTTGGCGCTATCGCGGAGCCAGCGGATGGCGTCGCGGCAGTCATCCATCTGCGCGGGCCATCGGGCTTCGGTGCTGAGACGATACTGCACACTGGCGACGGCGAAACCGTTGTTGACCATCCAGACGGCGGGGCAACGGTCTTTGCTGCCTTTGTTCCAGCCGCCACCGTGAATCCAGACGACCACGGGCAGTTTGCCTTCCGCTTTCTCAGGCAGATACAGATCGAGCTTCAAGGCCATGTCACCCGCTTGCTTGTAGGTGAGGTCAGTCAGCTTTTTAACGCCGTCTGGCAGCTTGGGGGCAGCGGTCTTTTTCTGCTTTTGCTTTTCCTGCGAGAAAGAAATTGAAGGAACGAGGAGCAGGGTGCTCAGGCAAATGGCCAGCAAACAAAATTGGCGACGGATGTTCATAGGTGATAGGACGGAGTATGGGTGACAGAGGTTTCATTTGTCGAGGCGTCAAGCCGCCTCAGGTGAAAAGCTGTGTCGAGCCGCAGCACTCCAAAATGGTGTGAGAAATCCGTTTTGAATTTTTGTTAAGGAAGGAGCAGTATGTCCTTATGCACCTGATCACTGATGAACGTTGCACGGGTTACGAATCATACGGGCACCCGGAACGACCGGCGCGCATCACAGATACGCTGACGAAGCTGCGCGAACAGGAAGACCTCAAGCTCACCTGGGACAAACCGGTGGCAGTGGAGGATAAAGTGATCCATCTGGCGCATACGGAGGCGCATCTGAAACGCATCACAGAGGCGCTGTATGATTTCGATGGAGATACGCTGGCGCATAAAAACATCGAGCAGCATGCGCGGCGATCCGTGGGGGCGGCTTTGCGGGGATTGGAACTTGCGCAGAAGGGTGAGCTGTCGTTCAGCCTGATGCGGCCGCCGGGACATCACGCCACGCAGGATAAGGCAATGGGGTTCTGCTACTTCAACCAGATCGCGATCGCGGCGTTGCAGGCGCATAAACTGGGGGTGAAGAAGGTGGCGGTGTATGACTTTGACGTGCATCACGGAAACGGGACCGAGGCCATCTTGTTGGGCAAGCCGAACACGGCGTTTTACTCCATCCACCAGCATCCGTGCTATCCGGGCACAGGGACGAAGAATGTCGGGGAGAACTGCTTCAACTATCCGGTCGCGCCTTACACCAAGCGGGAAGAGTGGCGGAAAGTTTTGGCGAAGGCGCTAGAGGATATGGGCAAGTTCAAGCCCGATTTGGTATGCGTGTCGGCCGGGTTTGATGCGTATGCGCATGATCCGCTGGCGCAAGGCACGCTGGAGGAGGAAGACTTTCACTGGATGGGTGAAAGCATCCGCAAACTCGGCCTCCCGACGGTCAATGTGTTGGAGGGCGGTTATAGCCGCGACCTGCCCAAGCTGATCTTTGCGTTTCTGAAGGGGCTCACGGGAAAATAGGCTGCGAATACTGCTTTGCCCGGCTTAGGGGGAGGGATTAGATTCGCGGTGTGAAACTCTCGGTGAAAAGCGATTATGCGATGCGTGCCGTCTTCGGCCTGGCGCGGCATTATGCCACGGGCAAGGCGCAGCGGGTGGAATCGCTGGCAGCAGAGCAGGGAATCCCGGCGAACTATCTCACGCAGATACTCATCGAGCTGAAATCACAACAGATCGTGAAGAGTGTGCGCGGCAAGGTGGGCGGTTATCTACTGGCCAAGCCGCCCGGTGAGATCACCGTCGGCGATGTGCTGCGATGCATCCACGGGGCATTACTTGATACGCCGGCGATGAATGACCCGCAGTGTCCGCCGGAATTACGTGGGGTGTGGCAGCAATTGGGCTCGGTGCTGAATGACACGGCGAACAGCATCAACTTTCAGATGCTGACGGAGGAGGCCACCGAATACTCCATCTGACGGCGGACCAT
>CAZRGY010000559.1:0-2913 GCA_964599715.1 uncultured Verrucomicrobiota bacterium
ACCTTCACGGGCCGCAGCGAGAAGATCTTCATCGACGGATCACCGTTCCGCAACGCAACCGGCACGGCAAAGGCGATCCACTTCGACGCTGATTTTGACTGCGCCATCGTTGACCTGACCGGCAACTATTTCAAGAGCTTCGCGGCGGGGGCCGTAGGGATCAGCCAGGACGCGGGTGCGACGATCCGGGATTTTGGCCTCCTGCGCGGCACGGCGTTCGACGGACTTGTTACGCCTGTTTCCGGGTTCGGCCCGGCTTCGGTGGAATGGGATTTTCGCGCCAATGCGGGGGTGCGTGACAGCCGCGTCGTGGCCGAAATGGACATGGATGACAACGAGACCGCGACCGCGCTGACACAGAACACATGGGTCAAGGTTGCAGGCACGACGGCAACGGATCTGGTTGAGCGGTTTTCCATGCCGCAAAGCAACCGTCTCACCTACGCGGGCCGGCGCAATGTCAGCGTCGTCGTGGTCGCCGTCCTCACTGTCGCGGGCAGCGTCAACAATCAGGCGATCGAGGTCGCGCTGTTCAAAAACGGTGAAAAGGCCACGCCTGCAATGGGGTCGATCCTCACAGGGCCGGTAGCGGCACGAGCCGACAACGTGGCGATCAACGCCATTCTCGAAATGGGCACGGACGATTTCTTTGAGGTATTCGTGCGCTGCACAAGTGGCAGTGACAACGTGACGGTTCGTTCCCTTCAGGTGACGGCACAGGGGTGAATGATGAGCCTTGCGCGCCTCGGATCGACCAGCAGCCGCCTTCACAGGATCGGCGTTGTCGGCTCGCAGTTTCTCAACGTCGCGCTGTTCAATGGCCATCCGTCCGAGTCCCTGAGCGGAAGAGCTTACCGCAGAGGCATCATTGAAGGCTCGCCCCGATGGGCGCGCGCTGCACGGATCATTGACGCCCTGTTTTTCTGGGAACGCGAGCATTGCGCTCACGCTCACATCGCGGATCTCGCATTCGCGCGAAGGATGATCGAATATGGCTGAATCGCCGCTTGCACAGGACGATACGCCAACCCGTCATCTCGACGAGGATGGCGTTTTCGCGCGCCTGCGCTCGCTCTTCCATGACGATTGGGATCATCACCGCGAGTGGATGGAAGCGGCTGAGGAGGATTTCGATTTCGTGGCCAGCCGGCAATGGTCGGATGAAGACATCCGCCAGCTTGAAGAGCAGGGCCGCCCGGCTTCCGTTTTCAACCGCGTTGCGCCGCTGATCGATAGCGTCACCGGGTTCGAGGTCGCCAATCGCCAGGAGGTGCGTTACATCCCCCGGCAGCTTGGCGCATCCGGCGTCAACGAGATGCTGACCAGCGCGGCGGCATGGTTCCGCGATCAGACAGACGCGGAAGACGAAGAAAGCGACAGCTTCCGCGACGCCGCTATCGCCGGGCTTGGCTGGACCGAGAGCCGTGTCGATTATGAGAGAAACCCGGATGGCGACCCGCGTATCGAGCGCGTTGACCCTCTGTCGATCTGCGCTGACAAGGACGCCCGCAAGCCGAATTTGGTAGACGCAAAACGGATCTGGCGGCTGCGCAAGATGGACCGCGAGGAGGCGGCAGCACTGTTCCCCGATGCTGACCCGTCTGATCTTGACGCGGGATGGGCGACCGATGACGCCGATCGCACCAACATCAACCGCCCTGAGGATGATTACGATTATGATCATCCGACGAGCCGCGACGAACCGGAATGCACGATCGTCGAATGCCAATGGTGGGAGCGCGAACCGTTCGTGCGTTTCATCGACGGGATGACGGGCGAGGAAGTCGAGATGGCGCTCGACGAGTTCGAGACCGTCATGGAGCGCCTTGAACAGCTTGGCCCGGAACGCATGATCATGATGGGCATTGCGCCGCCGCAGCAGGTGGTGACGCAATATCGCCGTGTCTATCGCCGCGCGTTTCTCGGCAGCAGCCTGTTGGAGATGTCCAACACGCCGATTGATGGGCATTTCACCTACAAGGCCATCACCGGCAAGCGCGATCAGCGCACCGGGCATTTCTACGGCCTCGTGCGGACGATGAAAGACCCGCAGCGTTGGACCAACAAGCTGTTCTCGCAGATCATGCACATCCTCAATTCCAACGCCAAGGGCGGCATCATGGCCGAACGTGGCGCATTCGAGGATGACCGTCAGGCTGCCGATGATTACGCCCGCGCAGATGGGATCGTGTTTACCAATCCGGGCGCCATCACCAACGGACGCATCCAGCCCAAGCCTCCCACGCCGTTCCCGCAGGGACAGGCCGAGATGCTGCAATTCGCCATGGGTGCGATGCCGCTCGTCACCGGCGTCAACATGGAATTCCTCGGCATGCGTGAGGCGAACCAGCCCGGTGTGCTGGAATTTCAGCGCCGGCAGGCAGGCGTCACCATCCTCGCCACGCTGTTCGACAGTCTGCGCCGGTATCGCAAGGAGCAGGGCCGGCTGATGCTCCGGCTGATCCAGGAATATCTGGCGGACGGTCGGCTTGTGCGCATCGTCGGTGAGCAGCAGGCGCAATTCGTGCCGTTGTCGCGCGATATCGCTCTGGGTGAGTATGAGGTGATCGTTGACGACGCGCCGACGAGCCCGAATTCGAAGGAAAAGAACTGGGGCATCATCACCCAGATGATCCCGATGATGCAGGGCGCGATGACGCCGCAACTCATGGCCGAACTGGCGCGCTATTCACCGCTGCCCGATTCGATCAACGAGATCATCCGCTCGACCCTCATGCAGCCGCCCCCGCCGCCTGATCCGAACGCCGCGATGGCGCAACAGTTGGATATGGCGGAAAAGCTGGCGGATATCGACTACAACGCAGCCCGTGCCGAGAAGTCGCGTTCCGATGCCATGGCGCGTCAGGCTGCAACGTTGTCCGAACTGGCCCCGTTCGTCGGCATGACCAACCC
>CAZRGY010000560.1:0-2896 GCA_964599715.1 uncultured Verrucomicrobiota bacterium
TCTTCGGAGACGTGTAGCGGATGAATACATGGCCTTCCTTCCCCTCCACGATCGCGCCGAGCAGGACGTAGTCTTTCAACGGCGTCTTCGGGCCGCCGGGCATGCCGCTCGAATAAGTGCCTTCCGCACGCACATAGGTAACCTTCGTGGTGCCAACCGTGGTCTTCTCCACCTTGGTGTTCTTCTCATCACGCGGCTCCACGAACTGGCCCAGCCAGCGTTGCACATTCGCATCCGTGCCGCCGCCGTCACCGCCGAAATGGAAATAAACGACTTCCGCCGTCTCCTTCTTCGCCGCATCCGTCACCTTGAGTTGCGCCTTGCGCATGGACGAGGTGGTCTCCACCCATTCCCAGGTGGCCGGACGCTTGAACTTCAGGCCAGCCACGTCAAACGTCGCCGGACCTTCAGCAGCAGTAGAAACTTGCACAAAAACTCCCAGGCCGAGAACAGCCATGGCCAGTCGGGTCAAAAATTGGATACGTTTCATGCCGTGTAGGTTGCTGCGAGTCGGAGAAATGTCAACTGCAAGCGGCCAAAACCGGCGGTTTACCGCCCGTCTCAGCCTTACCTCCTCCTCCCTAAATCCCCCATTGAAAGCCACATCTGTCCGCCAACCCCGGCCTCCTCGCAAATCGCAGTTGAAAACCTCCCTCTTTCGCGACATCTTCACCCCAATGCAATCGGTTTTTAAAGGTCCGGTCTACGTGGTGCGCGATAACATCGACACCGATCAAATCATTCCGGCGCAATATCTGAACCTCGTGCCCACCATCGCCGAGGAATACGAGAAACTCGGCAGCTACGCCATGTGCGGCCTGCCCGAATCGCTTTATGCCACCCGCTTCGTGAAGGAAGGCCAGCTCGACGCTGAGTATCCCATCATCGTGGCCGGTCGTAACTTTGGCTGCGGCAGCTCCCGTGAGCATGCTCCCATCGCCCTCGGTTCGGCCGCCTGCCGTATCGTGCTGGCGGAGAGCTTCGCGCGTATCTTCTTCCGCAACTGCGTCTCCACCGGCGAGCTCTATCCGTGCGAAGCCACGGAACGCCTCTGCGACGTGCTCAAGACGGGTGACGTGGTGACCGTGGATCTCGACGCCAGCACCGTGGCGGTGGAAGGCGGCAAGACCTATCATTTCAAACCGCTCGGCGATGTCCGCCCCGTGGTGGATGCCGGCGGTCTCTTCAATTATGCCCGCAAGGCCGGCATGATCGAAGCAAAGGCCTAAGGCCCCGTGCAGCCAGCATCTTGCTGGCTGTAAGTTGCCGACCGCATTAGACCGGTCTTAATCGTGAATCGGGAAATCGTTAAAACGTCGAATCGGATCACGTTTTAACGATTTCACTTTTTAACCAATCAAAACTATACCATGTCCATTTCTGATCTGCGCCGCGAGTACTCGCTCGGCAGCCTGCGTCGCCAAGACCTGCTGCCTGATCCCATCGCGCAGTTCCGTGTCTGGTTCGATGCCGCACTTGCCGCGGACCTCTCCGAGCCGAACGCGATGACGCTCTCCACCGTAACGCCAGATGGCAAACCCTCCGCCCGCATCGTCCTGCTCAAAGGTGTGGATGAACGTGGCTTCAGTTTCTTCACGAACTACGGGAGCCGCAAAGGCCGCGAACTCGCCGCCAATCCAAACGCCGCACTGACCTTTCTCTGGAAGGAGATGGAACGGCAGGTGCGCGTGGAAGGCACCGTCAGCAAAGTCTCCGCTGAGGAATCAGAATCATACTTCCGCACCCGCCCGCGCAATTCCCGCCTCGGAGCTTGGGGATCAAACCAGAGTGAAGTTATCGCGAACCGCGAGGTGCTGGAAAAGAATATGGCGGATTTCCAGGCCCGTTATCCAGGTGACGATGTTCCGCTGCCGCCGAATTGGGGTGGCTACATCGTGAAGCCGCTGGCCATCGAATTCTGGCAGGGGCAACGCAGCCGCCTGCATGACCGGTTGGTCTATCGCCGTCAGCCTGATGATTCCTGGCTAGTGGAGCGGCTGGCTCCATAGCAGCCCCTGCTCATCATCGAAGAGCACCCAGATCTCTACGTGCTGGTTGAGGGATTCCGCCATCGGTTGAAGGATTTTCTGTACGGTCTTGCGCGCATTGGATCGCGCTTTTTCCATCAACAGCTCGCTCTTGCCCTCACGCACCACTGCGGGCCGCAGATCGCGCCGGGCTGAATCACGCGAGATTTCCCCGGAGAACTTGTCGAGTCTTCCCCAGCCCACATCCGTCTCGATCTCCATCATGGAGGGGTTGGACTGCACCTCCACGATCTCCTCATCGAAACGCGGCGGCGGCACCGTCACCACTATGCGCTTGTGGATGTCATCGTAGAAGAAATTGGTCTGCGACAGGCCCTCCATCGGCACCACGTATTGCACACGGTTGCCATACGCTTTGATGCGCGTCTTGGTCTTGCCCATGTCCACGAGTCCCCAGAGCGTCTTCTCACTCTCCTTGGTGATCTCCACGTTCACCGAGGCCGTAAGCACCACCAGCTTGGGATCGTGCTTGAGACTTTGCAGCGTGCTGCTGATGACCGTGTTCACCTTGACGGTGGGCTTGAAGGCATCCGCCAAGGCCGCGGCGAACTTACCCGGCGTGCTGACCGCAGTCTCCCCCACCTTTTCCCCGATACCGATGACCCGCAAGACGATGAACGTCCCCGCCCCGATGATAGCCAGCGCGACGATCGCAAACGCCAACGGCCAGAACGACCGGGGCTTGCCCGCTGGTTGTGCCGGGGTCGGCTTGGATTCGACTGGGGGCGGTTTATCCACTGATTTCTTTAACTATACAGTCAACCAGCACTCGAGGCCATTACGAGTTTTCCCAGATTGTGTAATCTTGCTGCCCCCTCAATGCATCTCCACCTCGCAGGAGCCGATGC
>CAZRGY010000561.1:0-2891 GCA_964599715.1 uncultured Verrucomicrobiota bacterium
GCGAATTGGCTAGTGCAAGCTTAGAGCCTGTTTTTAACAGGCTCTAAGAGTCAGTAGTCTCCCACTCTGAAAACGAACAAGGTCTGCTTTGCTGGATGGAATCAGACTTCCAAGAGCAAGCGAGTCGGGTCCTCGATGAGTTCTTTCACGCGCACGAGAAATTGCACGGCTTCCCGGCCATCGACGATGCGGTGATCGTAGCTCAGCGCCACATACATCATAGGGCGGATGACGACCTGACCGCCACGGGCCACCGGGCGCTCCTGAATGCTGTGGAGGCCGAGGATGCCGCTCTGGGGCGGATTGATGATGGGGGTGGAGAGCAGGGAGCCATACACGCCGCCATTGGTGATGGTGAAGGTGCCGCCCTCGAGTTCCTGTGGCTTGAGTTTGTTCTCCTTCGCACGGCTACCCAGATCAGCGATGGCTTTTTCGATCTCGGCGAAACTCATGGTTTCGGCATTGCGCACAGGCGGGACGACGAGACCCTTGCCTGCGCCGATGGCGACACCAATGTCGAAGTAATGATGGTAAACGATGTCGTTGCCGCGGATCTCGGCATTGAGTTGCGGCACGGCTTTGAGAGCCTCGATGACGGCCTTTACGAAGAAGGACATGAAGCCCAGTTTCACGCCGGACTTGGCCACGAAAGATTCCTGATACTGTTTGCGCAACGCGATGACGGCGGACATGTCGATCTCGTTGAAGGTCGAGAGGATCGCCATGCTCTGCTGGGCATCGAGGAGCCGCTTGGCCACGGTGCGGCGCAAGAGGGTCATGGGCTTGGTCTCATCCTCGCGTGAACCGGCGGGTTTGCTCGGTGCCGCTTTAGGAGCTGGGGCCGGGGCAGGTTTGGCGGGAGCAGGAGCAGGCTTGGGTTCTTCCTTCGCTTCCGGCTCACTGGCTGGCTCTTCCTTGGCCTCCGGTTCGGGATCGGGTTCTGGCTCTGGCGCGGGAGCTGGTTCAGCTTTTTCCTTTTTCTTGGGAGTGGCGCTTTCCGCTTTGGATTCTTTTTCCTCAGCGGGCTTTTCAGCGGTCGTGGGTTCGTCAGCTGCTTTCTTGGCTGCCTTGGAGCTGGCTTTGCCGCCGGCAGTCTCGAGCTGGGCGATGACATCACCGACCTTCACGGTGGCCCCGTCCTGCTGGAGAATGCTGCTGATGACGCCTGCTTCCGGGGCGGGAACTTCCACGGTGGCCTTTTCGCTTTCGATGCTGACCAGGTTCTGATCCTTGGTGACGGTGTCACCTTCCTTGACCAGCCAGGAAGCGATCTGGACTTCGGTGATGGATTCGCCGAGCGACGGGATTTTGATTTCGATGGCCATAACTTTGATCGTGCTTGCTGATGCTTATAATTTTTGCCCGAAGGCGTTCGTCAGGATGAACTGCTGCTCGTGCTTGTGCGCGGTGGCGGAGCCGGTGGCCGGGCTGGCGGATTCGGCGCGCGCCACGACGGAGAGCGGCAGGCGGCGCAAGTTGTGCAGGCGCAGATGCAAAAAGGTGTAGGCACCCATGTTGATGGGCTCTTCCTGGACCCAGAAAACGGGTGTGCCCGCCGGGAATTTGTCGAATTCCTTTTCCAACAGATCGCGTTTGAAAGGGTAGAACTGTTCGATACGGATGATGGCGACGTCATCGCGCTTATTCTCCGCGCGGAATTTGTTCAGTTCATGATACAGCTTGCCGCTGCACAACAAGATGCGGCTCACTTTGCCAGTAGTGGTGGTGTCGGGGATGATATGCTGGAACTTCCCTTCGGCCAGTTCGGCCAGTGTCGAGCGGGCTTCCGGCAGGCGTAGCATGCTCTTGGGCGTGAAGACCACCAGCGGTTTGCGCCACAGGCTCTTGGCCTGGCGGCGGAGCAGATGAAAGAACTGGGCCGGCGTGGAAGGGTAGGCGACCTGGATGTTGTCCTCCGCGCATTGCGTGAGGAAACGCTCCATACGTGCGCTGGAATGTTCCGGGCCCATGCCTTCGTAACCATGCGGCAGCAGCATCACGATGCCGGAGAGACGCCGCCACTTGTCCTCCGCGCTGGTGATGAACTGGTCGATGATGACCTGGGCGCAATTCACAAAGTCGCCGAATTGCGCTTCCCAGATCACGAGGCCATCGGGAGTGTCCAGGCTAAAGCCGTAATCAAAGCCCAACACGCCTGCTTCAGAGAGCGGGCTGTTGTAAACCTCGAATGAAGCCTGCTGGTCGTCCAGACGTTGCAATGGGGTGTAGGTGCCGCGACCGGTGTAATCATGCAGCACTGCGTGGCGATGGCTGAAGGTGCCGCGACGGGAATCTTGACCGGACAGACGGATGCGCACTCCCTCGGTCAAAAGTGTGGCGTAGGCCAGGGCTTCGGCGGCGGCCCAATCCAACGGTTCTTCACCTGCGGCCATTTTGCGCCAAGTCTCATGCAGGCGTTCCAGCTTGGGATGAGGCGTGAAACGGGATGGATGCTCAGTGAGCCGTTGCAGCAAGGCGCTCAGGCGTTCTGGTTCCACACCGGTCTCGACTTCGTTGGTCGGGTTTTCATCCCCGCCTTGGAACGATGTCTTGGCCCAGATGCCGCGCTGTTTTTCACCGGGCTTTTTGTAATCCTTGCTACGAGATTCGTTCAGCTCCAACTCAAGTTTCTCACGGCTCTCGGTCGCGATCTGTTCCGCTTCCTCCTGCGTGACCTCGCCAAGTTTCATGAGCTGATCCAGATAAGCCTCGCGCACGGGTTTCCGCTGAGCGATGGCTTGATACAAGACGGGCTGGGTGAAGGAGGGTTCATCGGTTTCGTTATGGCCGAGCTTGCGGTAGCCATACATGTCGATGAACACGTCGCGTTTGAATTTCTTGCGGAAATCCATCGCCACTTGCAGCGACTTGGCGACCGCCTCGGGGTCTTC
>CAZRGY010000562.1:0-2889 GCA_964599715.1 uncultured Verrucomicrobiota bacterium
AAATGACCTTGATCAAATCTTGGTGTGGCTGGCGGAGTCGGAGTTCAAAACAGGCAAGAGATAGCTCGCAACCAAGCATACCTTGCCCAACCCTTAACAAAAAATTTCAAGCAGTCGCTTGACTCTCTTTTATTTTGGTGAAACTTTACCGGCCAGACGGTTTTATACCGTCCGGTAAGTATAGTTATGAGCCGCCCCAGTTCCAAAGATACTATTCTCGACGCCGCTGAGTCGGTCGTGCGGGAGTCGGGTGCTGTCCATATGACGCTCGACGCCGTGGCCGAGCGCGCCGGGGTGTCCAAGGGCGGCCTATTGTACAATTTCCCCACCAAGGAATCCCTGTTGGAGGCCATGATCGCCCGGCAGGTGGGCCGTTGTGAGGCCAATCGCGCCGAGGCAGAGGAAAAGGCCGGTGGTGACCCGACAGTAAAGCTGCGCTCCTACGTCGATACTGCCCTGCAAGTGGAAGGCGGCATGCGTGAAACGTGCGCCCCCCTGCTCGCCGCCGGGGCGAACAATCCCAAGCTGCTGGACCCAGTCCGCGAGCATTACCGCAAGCTCATCGCGGAGTTGCAGGACCCGGCCATAGATTTCGACGACGCTGTCGTGGTGATGCTCGCCTCGGATGGCCTGTGGTTGCTCGAGATGTTGCAGATTTTCCCGCTGGATGACGCCCAGCGTGCCCGCCTCCATGCGAAGCTGCATGCGCTGTCCGATCAGACCGTTCAAAAACGTAAATAAGCCGTTCCGTTTATGACCTTACCCAGGAAGGTATTGAATCAACGCCAAGTTACCGCCTTCACGATGGCCCTTTTGGCCGGAGTGCTCGCCACTTCGTGCAAGCTCGGCCCCGATTACGAGCGCCCCAAGGTGGAATCCCCCGAGGCTTGGCGCTGGAAGACCGCAGAACCAAAAGACCATGTGCCCCGCGGCGAGTGGTGGACGGTCTTCAACGACCCCGCGCTCAACGAACTGCAGCTCAAAGCCGCCGAGGATAACCTGGACCTGCAAGCCGCGTTCCAACGCGTGGAGCAAGCGCGGGCGACAGCCCGGGTTTCGCGTTCCAGCTTTTATCCTACGCTCAATGGCAATCTGAACTGGGCGCGTTACCGCACCTCGGCCAATGCCCCATCGCCAGTACCATTTGCGGTACCATCGTTCACGCAGTCCCAGTGGACGATGCCGTTCGACTTGAGCTACGAGGTGGATCTTTGGGGCAAGGTGAAACGCTCCTTCGAGTCCTCACAACAACTCGCGCTCAGTTCTGTCGCCGCGCATCAGACCATCCTGTTGGGATTGCAGGCGGATGTGGCGATGAATTATTTCGAGCTGAAATCGCTCGACCGCGAGATCGAATTGCTCAAGAGCGCCATCGATCTGCGCAAGGAAGCCCTCAAAATCTTCGAGCAACGTTTGAAGGCCGGCATCGGCAGTGATTTCGAAGTGCAACGTGCAAAGGTGGAAGTCGCCACGGCAGAAGCGGACTTGAGTGCCGCCCAACGCAATCGCGCCGCGCACATCAACACGCTCGCACTCCTGTGCGGTACCGTTTCCTCAAAATTTGAGGTCAACGTCACCCCGGGTTCAGCGACTATCCCGCAGATCGCGCCGGACTTGCCTTCGAGCCTGCTGGAACGTCGTCCGGATATCGCGCAGGCCGAACGTGAGATGGCTTCCAAGCTCGCGCAGATCGGCATCGCCCAATCCGCCAGCTTCCCTTCCGTCCGTTTGACGGCGAGCGGTGGCTACCTGAGCGGCGATGTGACCGATCTGTTTGATTGGAGCAGCCGCACGTGGTCGCTGGGACCGGGAGTCAGCATCCCGCTCTTTGCCGGTGGCCGCAATAAAGCCAACATGGAACGCACGCGCGCCACTTACGAAGAGAGCGTGCTCATCTATAAACAGCGCATCCTCGTGGCCTTCAAAGAAGTGGAGGACAGCCTCTCCGCGTTGCAGTTCCTCGGTGGTGAAGCCAAGGCGCGCACGGAAGCCGCCAATGCCGCCACCTCTGCCGCCAAGCTCTCACTGGACCGGTATAGCGCCGGTTCCATCAACTTCCTGGAAGTGATCGATTCTGAAAACGCCCGGCTCGTCAACGAGCTGGCGCGTGTCCGCGTAGCCAATGAACAAGTCCTCGGCACCGTCCGCCTCATCAAGGCACTGGGCGGCGGCTGGGAATGATGAAACTGAAAACACACCGTATGTTGAAACCTGTGCGTTCCCTGATTTTTACCCTGCCACTGGCCGCTGTGACGGGCCTGCTGGTGACCGGCTGCGGCCAAGGCGGTGGCGGCGGCGCCCCCCAAGAGCAACCGCCCACTGCCGTCATCTTCGGCAACCCGGTCATCGAACCGGTGGAAGACACCATTGCTGCCGTCGGCTCCATCGAAGCCAATGAACGCGTGGAGATCAAACCCGAGGTCTCGGGCCTCATCCAGCTCATCGGCTTCAAGGAAGGCGAACGCGTGAAGAAAGGTGCGAAGCTGTTCGCGCTCGATTCCCGCAAGGAGATCGCGCAGGTCGCCCAGGTGAAGGCGGAGGAAGAGCTCGCCCGGCAGAACGCCGAGCGCGCCAAGCAACTCGCCGGCACGCGCGCCATTTCCCAACAGGAAGTGGACCAGCTCGCCAGCCAGGTGAATGTGCGGAGCGCCACGCGTCAACTGGAGGAAGAACGCCTCGCCGATCGTGTGATCTACGCGCCCTTTGACAGCGTCGCCGGTCCGCGCATGGTCAGCCTGGGGCAGTTCGTGAACATGGGCACCACGCTTGTCACCCTGGTGGACTTGGACACGGTGAAGATCACCTTCCGCATCCCTGAGCGCCAGTTGTCCTTTGTGAAAGTGGGTCAGGAAGCCCGCGTGAAAGTCGGGGCCTATCCGGACAAGGTGT
>CAZRGY010000563.1:0-2887 GCA_964599715.1 uncultured Verrucomicrobiota bacterium
GCTTTGCCGTTTTCTTTTAGCGTGCTCCCGGAATTCTGCGGCCATGGTTTCGGCCGCACCGGCCCGGCGGGCCTGAGCAGAGGCCATTCCCTGGGTTGCCGACACCTGCCGTTTCATGAGTCGCCCCGCGTACAAACCGGAAACTCCTCCAAGGACCGTTCCCGTCGTCCGCGGGGACTCTCCACCGCGCGCGGCTGACTCAGTACCGCTCGCAAGTGCCGCCGCAGCAGCCGTGGTTATAACACCGGCCGCGCCCACACCACCGGTGACGGTGGCGATGCCGGCTCCTACCCCACCGGCAAACGCCGACTGCGCGACTCCGCCCACACCGCGAGCAAACTCCGCGCCTGGATTCGCTCCCATCAGCAAGATCTTCGTGGTCACGTAGGGAGCGAGCAGTGAGCTGATGAGCATCCATGCACCAATCAGCAGCACGGTGAGTGCGGGAGCAGCGACAGGCGCACCCGCAAGGAAAACAGGGAGCAGGCTCGCGATTGCTGCGGCTTCGAGCATCGCATTGGTTATGACCGCAGCCATCACCCATCCGAAGGGCCAGCATACGAGCGCGATCAGCCCCAGAAGGTATTTCTGAGCCACACCCGCCATCGGCCGGAGCATGAAGAACGCGAGGAAGATGGGACTGAGCGCCCATCCCGCCGTGAGCAACACACCACCCACTAACTTCACGACGTACTGCACGCACCACGCCAGCCATCCGAAGAGCCACAAAAGGGCGTAGCAGATCGCAGTCCCGATCGACTGCGTTCCCCAGATAATGTCCCAGACACTGGTGTCGGGCTCCGTCGCCGCCTTGCCTGCGATAAACTCCACAAAACGTTCATCCACTGCGCGCGGCGATACGCCCATCATTTCGCCAAACGCCATGACGATGTCATTCAACATCATCAGCCACTCGCGAATGAAGAGTGTGGCGAGCCCGATCAGCACCACCTTCGCCAAGAGCCAACTCATCGTGCCCGCGTCAGGCTGCCGCTGCACTGTGTGGACAACCAACCCTACTGCCACGATGGCACTGCCGATATACGCGCACCCGCCCCACAACGAGGAGAGCCCGTCGAAATAGGCAGGGGGAAGTATGCTGGCCATCGTCATGATTATTCCACTCCTACGGGTTTACCTTCTGGGTTTCGGGAGCTGCCTGATCCTTCTTGGCGGGATCGTTTTTTTTGAAGTAATCCGGCGTCTGAAAGGCCTTGGGAAGTGCATCCATTTCCTTTCGAGCCGCCTCCGCACGCGCCTTGGCGGCGGCTTCTTCTTGAGCGCGTTTGACTTCGGCTTCTCGGTCGACGCAGCCCGCGGCTGAAATCAGCGTGACCAACAAAGCTCCGGTGATGGTGAGTGTTTTCATCGCGCAACTTTGACCGGTTCTTTTCGCAACGGTTTCGCACTTCATGGCGAGAAACGCTTCTCCGTCACATATTGTAACATTGATTCGTACTGCGGCTTGAAGGCCGCCGAGAGCTTTCGCGCTTCCTGCTGCGCCAGGCGCCGACGCGCCTCCGCTTCAGCCCCAGATTGAGCGTTATTCATCGCCGCCGTTTCCGCGGCCTTCACCTGCACCTGCGCCGCGCTGAGCGCGACCTCGGCATCCACCGCCGCAAGCTGGCCATACTGGGCATTTAACACGGCCTCCAACTTCTTCTGCTCCGCTTCCGTTTCCGCAGCCTGGAGTGCTTCGCTGGTCTGCGCGATCGCGCGCTTCAGATCCTCACGGCGCGTGTACACGTCACGTTGAACCGCTTTGAACTCATCGACTGACACGGCCACGTCGTGCGCCTCCTTGAAAATCTTGGGGTCCCGTTCGATAAACACCCCGTCGAAGTCAGGAAAGTTGGCGGTAACCCCACGAAAAATGCCCTCGCGCGTATCACCGAACAATCCGTAGCCATCGACCTCCGCGATTCTGTCGGTCCACGGTTTGATCTTTGTGGGCAGACTCAGGTCGAGATGAAATTCCGGAAAGCCAACGATCACTTTCACTTCGGCCATGTCGCCCATGCGCTTCAGCTGGGTTTCGAACTGCTGAATCTGACGGACTTGGTTGGTGATCTGCCTCGCCTGATTCGCCAGCTGGTCCACGAGCGCCGCGTAGTTAACCGCGCTCTGTTTCAGATTCACGGCGTCGAAGACCGCCCACTGCGCGAACGCAGGACTCGCACCCACCATCATCGAAAAGGCCATTCGAAGAATCGTTTTCATGAGCCCGAGCCCTCCTTCGGCATGACCACGCGAATGACCCGCTTGGTTGGTTCGCGCCGCACCCCATCCCGATCCGCCTGGGGCACGTCGATTTCGTAGTAGGTTTCCTCGTAACCGTCGTCGACCGAGGACCGCTGATTATCCCGAGCGATCCAGTACTGCTGCTTCACCGCGTTCGACTGGCCCTTCTCGTAACCGGCGAGGTACGCCTCCTTCTGCGCCTTGTTATTGAAATAATTGATCGCCTCGCCGACCACGAAGCCCGCCGCCGCGCCGACCGCGGCGTTCCTTGCTTTGTTGTCACCCTCACGGGCGCCGACGTAAGCCCCACCAGCTGTGGTCACCGCGGTCGTGGCGAAATTCCGGGTACGGCCGGCGGAGTCGCCACCGGCCGTCGAACACCCCACGGTGAAAAGGGAAATCGCGAACAGGCACAGCAGCCCGACCTTTTGCGGCTGCGACGATGAACGAGTCTTCAGCTTAACGGGAAATAATTTCATCGGTAGTGTGGTCAGGATTCGGTAATCGAGAGTTTGAGCTCATGATGCTGAACGTGCGCCTGGCCGCGCCCTTCTCGGGCGGCCAGTCGGTCGATGGCGTGCGAAATAAAGATGCCAGGCTCCAACCGCCCTTCGAGGAACTCCACAATGTCCGCCTTCATGCGCAT
>CAZRGY010000564.1:0-2879 GCA_964599715.1 uncultured Verrucomicrobiota bacterium
GATGTCACCACCCCGTCACTTACGCCGGTAATGCCGGATGGCGAACTCCGGCGTGTCCCGTAATGTCTCCACCAATTCGAACTCTTCCTCGAACGGCGGGAAAAACGCATCCCCTTCCACGGTCCTTTTCACCAGCGTGAGATATAGATCCGAACATTGCGGCAACATCTGCCCATAAATCTCCGCCCCACCGCAGATAAATGTCTCGCGCCCGTCCTCCGCCGGCTTCAACTCGGCGAGATCCTTGAGCATCACCGCCCCGGGCACATCCAATTCACTGCGGGTCAGGATGACCGTGGTGCGGTTCGGCAAGAGGCGGCCGATGGATTCATACGTCTTGCGCCCCATCACGATGATATGACCGGTGGTCGTCTGTTTGAACCACTTGAAATCTTCCGGCAGGTGCCACGGGATAGTGTTCCCGTTTCCGATCACCCGGTTCTCGGACATGGCGGCAATGGCTTTGAACGGCTTCATCAATGTGGGAAAACTAACGGTTCACACCCAGCGCGCCAACTCAAAGCGGAGGCGGTGTGTTCGGATCATGTTTCGGCGGGGTCACCGCGCTATCCCGGATGGAAAGGCTGGTGAAGAGGGACCATATCCAAGCCAAAGCAAAGGCTCCAAATCCGCCAATGGCAAACCATACAAACCGGTCATGCCAGGTCGGATAGCGGGTCTCCTGCCAGATCATCCCCATGAACTGGAAAAAGCCTGAAACAACTGAGAGCAGCCCGCCCAGGGAAAGCAGCATCTGCAGATACCCGACATTCCGCTCCGCCAGTCGGGAGCCCAACCCCGGCCAAGCACAAAGGTTCAGCAGCATACAGGTGCGCGCCCCATTCTTGGTGATCGGATGGGTGATCTTCAGGAATCTGCGCAATCCTTCACTCACAAGCGCACGCTTTCATCAGGAAAACCATTGAGCCAGCAGGGGCAGGTTCCGGGCCAAAGTGAAGGCCAATATGAACAGCCCCATCACCACCAGCAGCCGTGGTCGCTCCAACACACTGAGCCGCGCCTGCTTCAGCCAGCCCCGCACAAAAGCTTCATAAGCGACCAACGCTATGAACAAAAAAACAAAGGGGTTCAACTGCCACGCGGCAGCCAGATTGCCATTCGTCAACTGGTGCATCGCCCGCAAACCGCCACAGCCTGGGCAATCCAAACCCGTGCTCTGTTTCAGCGGGCACAATGGATAGATAGGCACCTGACCCGGCGGAAAAAAATGTAACACCATCATCACGGCCACCAGCGCGGCGATGGCCACCGCCCACGGCACCAGCTTCGCCCGGCTGCGCGGAGCGGGCATCGGCAGGGGTGGTGGTGTAACGGCACTCATGATCCAAAAACACGTTTCGATCCGTCTGTCAGCAGTTCAGGCAGGTAATGCCAGAACACCAGATTGATGATGATGACCACCAACGCGATGATGATGCCCGCCAACGCAAATCTATGACCTTCTTTTAAATCCTTGCCGCTGTTGATGCGTACCAGTGCGATGACCGACATGATCAATCCCACCGGCGCCAAAGGCGCACAGCAGCAGAGCAACGAGACGACACTGATGACAAACCCCATCCGCGCCGTTTTGTTCTGCTCCGGCTCGGGAACGGCTTGAGCTGCGGCAGGTCCGCTCGCATTCGCCGCCCGCCGCGCGATGTCCTCGGCGAACTCCGGCAATTCACCAAGTTTGCGCCAGGCCGGATTGTCACTCGCATGGACCATCGTCTTGGCACTTGCGCGCCCTTCGCTGATCCAGATGCGGACATCGGCAGCGGAAGTCGGGCCGTACTCGATACCATCACTGCCGATGAGCCGGTATTGGACGGGTTGCTCAGACATGGTCGCTTAGCGGGTGGAGAGGTCTTTGAGTTTCGCCGCGGCTTTCCCGCTGTCGATCGTTTCCGCCGCCAGCTCCCAGCCTTCGATCAACGACTTTACCTTGTTGGCGACATGCAGGGCCGCCCCGGCGTTCATCAGCACCGCATCCCGCTTGGGCCCGCGCTCCTGCCCGCTCAAGACCTGCCGCACGATGATGGCGTTCACTTGCGCATCACCACCCGCCAGATCCGCCAGCGTGGCCGGTTGCAGCGGCAGGAACTCCGCCTGCCACTTGGAAGTATGAAAACCCCGGTCCTGATAAAACTCCGCCACTTGGTTGTCGCCCATCGTGGACAGCTCATCCAGATGCGCGCCCTCCGCCATGCCGCTCACCACCATGCCGCGCCGGATGCCGAGGCTTTGCAGCACCCGCGCCATCGGTTCGGTAAGTGCGGGATTGGGCACCCCCACCAGTTGCGCCGTGGGTCGCGCCGGATTCATGAGTGGCCCGAGGAAATTGAAGATCGTGCGCTGACCCGCTGCCGCGCAGAGTTTGCGCGCCGGACCGATGTGCTTGAATGCCGGATGAAAACGCACTGCCAGAAAGAACGCGAAGTTATGCTCCTTGAGCAACGCCGCCGCTTGTTCGGGCGTGTTGTCCACCGGGATGCCCAGGGCTTCCAGCACATCCGCACTGCCAGATTTTGAAGTGATGGCCCGGTTGCCGTGCTTGGCCATCGGCACTCCCGCCGCCGCGACCACGATCGCCACCGTGGTGGAGATGTTAAATGTGTTCAGCTTGTCACCCCCCGTGCCGCAGACATCCAATATCTCACCCGCCCGCAACCCCGGATCCAACACGGGCGTCAGGGATAACTCGCGCAACCCATGGGCAAACGCCGCGATCTCGTCCACCGTCTCGCCCTTTTGCGCCAGAGCCGTCAGGAATTCCGCCTTGGCTTCGGGAGTGACTGTTTCCGCAGTCAGTGCCGCGATGGCTTCCCCCACTTGTTCAGTGGTCAAAGCCTGCGCGGATTTCAATTGTTCGGTTAATG
>CAZRGY010000565.1:0-2872 GCA_964599715.1 uncultured Verrucomicrobiota bacterium
TTCCCAAGGTCATTGGCGTCAGCCACGCCGAACGGCTCGCGCCGCTGGCCGCTCCGTTGCTGCGGTTTATGACGACGGCGCTCACCCCGATCATCGCGCTGACTGAATGGCTGTTTCGCCCCTTCAAACGCGAGGGCGGCAAGCGCCGGATGAGCATTGCCGATCTGCGGACCATGGCGGACATGGCGCGCCACGAACTGCTGATCAGTCCGGAGGAGGGCAACATCATCATCAACGCCACCAAGCTGCGTCACTCGACGGTGGACTCCGTGATGGTCCCGCGCGATCGGATGATGCTCTTTGACGCGCGCCAGTCGAACATCGTCAATTTCGAGACGGCGGCTTCCTCGCTTCACACCCGTTACCCGGTTTCGCAGGATGGCACCATCGAGGGCATTGCCGGTTACGTGAACTTCAAGGAGATCGTCGCCATGATGCCGAGCCGGCGGGAGGCGCAAATTCAACCCTTCATCCGGCCGCTCTCCCGGTTGACCGCGACCGCCAGCTTGAACGACGCTTTGAAATCCCTGCTCGGCCGCCGCGAACACATGGCGCTCGTCGAGGACGCCCGGCACCGGGTCGTCGGACTCGTCACGCTCGAAGATCTCATGGAGGAAATTGTCGGCGATCTCACGGATGAGTTCGATCAACTGTCGGACGAGATCATCGAGGTGGCGGACCGCCGCTGGAAGATCGGGGGTGGCGCCCGCTTGAGCCGGGTGATCGAGCAGACGAAGCTCGCGCCCGGGCCGGATCAACCGGATGCCGTGCTGGCCGACTGGTTCCACCAAAAAGTGGGGCGGGAACCCCGCGTCGGCGACACCGTCAAGGAAGGGAACGCGCTGTTCACCGTGATCCAGACCCGCCGCCGGAAAGCCCATCGCGTGCTGGTGGAGGCGGTGTGACCCGTGCATGAGCCCGCACCCCTCCGAACCGGACAACGGAGTTCAAGCGTTGCCGCCGGTCAGGTCGCGAGTGAACCCGGTGCCCGTGGGCAGTCGGCTCTCGGCCGAACTGGAGCGACTCATCGCGGCTTTTGCGGAGCGCGCCGTGTGTCTGCGGGAGGTTCTCGAAGTGACGCATGGACGCGGGTTCAACCTGATCCTGATTCTGCTGGCATTTCCCTTCTGCACCCCCATTCCGCTGCCGGGTGTTTCGACCCCGTTCGGGTTGGTCATCGCGTTCATCGGCTTGCGGCTGGCGCTCGGTCAGAAGCCCTGGCTGCCGGCCCGCCTGCTCGACAAGCAACTACCGCCGCGGTTTTTCCCCCGCTTCCTGGCCGCGACCCACCACATCGTCCGCTGGTTGGAGTTTTTGCTCAAGCCGCGGTTCATCCAGATCATGGCGTGGCGGCTGGTGCGCCATGGCATGGGTTTGGTCATCTTGTGCTCGGGCCTGCTCCTGCTGCTGCCCTTGCCCATCCCGTTCAGCAATTTTCTGCCGGCCGTCACCATCGTGCTGCTCGCCGCCGCCATGCTGGAAGACGATGGTTGCGCAGCGGTGGCGGGCGTGGGCATGTTCATGGTGACGCTGGCCTTCTTTGCGTTGATCTTCTGGGGCGGCACCGAGGTGATCGACTGGCTGGAGGATCGCTTTGGCGGCATCCTGGACCCCGACTATGAACAGCCGGCGGCACCCCGCTGAGTTTCCGTTCTCGACCGTTTCTTTTGACGAAAAAAGTGCCGGTCGAAGGATTCAAACGCCCCTAGCCGCCGCTGATCAAGATGGATGCCGCAGTGAAGGCGAAGGTGGAGAAGCTTCTCGCTACCGTGCGTTGACTTTCATCACATAGGCATCATGATGCCTGCATGAGAACCACGCTGACGCTTGATCCGGACGTTGCTGCCAAAGCAAAGAAAGGCGCGGCGAAACTGCGCAAGCCGTTCAAGGAGGTGATTAACGCTGCGCTCCGTGTGGGCCTCGATGAAATTCTGGCGCCGCCGGCCGCCAAACCGTATTGCACGAAGCCACGGCCGATGGGACTCCGCCGGGGCTTCAGTTACGACAACATTTCAGAGCTGATCGCCGCCGCCGAGGGGGAGGACCATCAATGATCCTGGTGGACGCCAATCTGCTGCTCTATGCCGAAGACAGCTTGTCCGAACACCACGCGGCGGCCCGCACCTGGTGGGATGCCCAGCTCAGCGGTTCCGAGCCGGTGGGTTTGTGCTGGCCGGTGCTGAACGCATACATGCGCATCGGCACCAATGCCCGGCTCCATCAGCGTCCGCTTACTCTCAAGGAAGCTGCCGACCGTGTGCAGAGCTGGTTCGACCAGGCGTGCGTGCGCCTTGTGCAACCCACCGACCAGCACTGGATGCTCTTTCAACAAATGCTGCGCAGTGGAAATGCCGTGGGCAATTTGGTTTCCGACGCCCATCTCGCGGCGCTCGCCGTGGAACACAACTGCGTGCTTCACTCGACCGACGCCGATTTCTCCCGTTTCCGCGGACTCAAATGGAAGAATCCAATTGCCGGGTGAAGGCTTCAACCGTCCTTGGCCGCCAGTGTGTCCATCAACACGCGGCGTGGTCTGCCAGGGCAACCGATGTCTGCTTTTGTGACTCCCTTTCTGCGTCCTTTTTGAAGGTGGTTCGTCTGCATGGATGAACGGGCCGGTCACAGACCGCCCGGAAACCAAAGACATCATGAAAACTCATCTCATCGAATGGAAGCGGCTCGTCAGCGATGGCCAAACCTGCGAGCGGTGTGGCGATACCGGCAGGACGCTGCGCAGCCTGGTCCGCGAACTCAATGCCGCCTGCGGCGGCAAGGATCGGCGGTTCCGCCTAAAGACCACCCGGCTCCCGGCGGCGCGGCTGGCAGAGTCGAACAGCATTCTGATCGACGGCCGGCCGCTGGAACGAATCGT
>CAZRGY010000566.1:0-2872 GCA_964599715.1 uncultured Verrucomicrobiota bacterium
GCAAATTCGGTGGCGGCAAGGTCATCCGTGAAGGCATGGGGCAAGCCGCAGGCGTAAGCCAGGCGGATGCGTTGGATTGCGTCATCACGAATGCACTTGTGGTGGATAGCACTGGTATCTTCAAGGCGGACATCGGCATCAAGAACGGGCTTATCGCGGGCATCGGCAAGGCGGGTAATCCGGATGTGATGGCCGGGGTCACGAAGAGCATGATCGTCGGTGTGACCACTGAAGTCATTGCCGGAGAGGGACTGATCCTGACGGCTGGTGGGTTGGACTCGCACATCCACTTCATCTGCCCGCAACAGGCGCACGAGGCGATCGCAGCCGGGCTGACCTCCATGATCGGTGGCGGCACAGGGCCGGCCACGGGCACTTGTGCCACGACTTGTACGCCGGGCTCGTTTTACCTCGAGAACATGATGCGGTCGGTGGACCAGTTGCCCCTGAATTTCGGTTTCACCGGCAAAGGCAATACCGCCAAGCCTGAGGGGTTGGCAGAGCAGATCCTCGCGGGAGCCATCGGACTCAAGTTGCACGAGGATTGGGGCACGACTCCGGCTGCGATCGATTGCTGTCTGACGCTGGCGGATGAGCAGGACGTGCAGGTGACCATCCATACGGATACGTTGAACGAATCCGGCTTTGTGGAGGCGACCATCGCAGCGATCAAAGGTCGCACTATTCATACGTATCACTCGGAAGGTGCCGGTGGCGGTCATGCGCCGGATATCATCCGTATCTGTGGTGAGGCGAACGTCTTGCCCAGCTCTACGAATCCCACCCGGCCTTACACGGTGAACACCATCGATGAGCATCTGGACATGCTTATGGTGTGTCATCATCTGGATTCCAGTTTGCCGGAAGATGTCGCTTTCGCTGAGAGTCGTATCCGCGGTGAGACCATCGCGGCAGAAGATATCCTGCATGACCTCGGTGCCATCAGCATGATGAGCTCGGATTCACAGGCGATGGGCCGTATCGGCGAGGTCATCACGCGCACATGGCAGACGGCGGACAAGATGAAGCGCCAGCGCGGCCGCCTCGGCGGCGAGCAGGGGAGCAATGATAACCTGCGCATCAAGCGTTACATCTCCAAATACACCATCAACCCGGCCATCGCTCACGGTGTCGGCCATGTCATCGGTTCCGTGGAAGTCGGCAAGCTCGCGGATCTGGTGCTTTGGAAACCGGCGTTCTACGGCGCGAAACCGGAACTGGTCATCAAGGGCGGGTTCATCGCTTGGGCGCAGATGGGTGACCCGAATGCTTCCATCCCCACACCGCAACCGGTCTTCATGCGCCCGATGTTCGGCGGATTCGGTTCCGCACCGGGTTCCAGCTCACTGGCATTTGTCAGCAAACTCAGCGCGGAGAAGGGCACGACGGCAAAATACGGGCTGAGCAAACGCATCGAGCCGGTGAAAGACTGCCGGAACATCGGCAAGTCGAGCATGAAGTGGAATGATGCCACGCCCAAGATCACCGTGGACCCGGAGACGTATCAGGTGGTGGCGGATGGCGAGATCTTGAAGTGCGAACCGGCCACCTCGTTACCGCTGGCGCAGCGGTATCAGTTGTTTTAGCCGAAGTTCGGCCTCCCTATATAGTGAGAAGCGAATCGAGGACGACGACGAGAACGATTACGACCGAAGCATGCGGCTACAAGATGACTGGCTGATTTGGCAACTGGCGGACTCGGCGTTTCCGACGGGCGGATTCGCGCATTCCGGCGGGTTGGAAGCGGCATGGCAACATGGGGAGATCAGGAGCCGCGGTGATTTCATCAATTTCGTGGAGACCAGCCTGCAGCAGCTCGGGCATGGATCATTGCCGTTTCTGCGGGCTGCCTGGTCGGAACCAACTCGGCTCTCTGAGCTGGATGCCCATTTCGATGTCTTCACCACGAATCATGTGACGAATCGCGCCAGCCGCTTGCAGGGGCGGGCTTTCTGGATGGCGGTGGAGCGGAGTTTCCCCTCAGTGAGCTTGGAGGAGTTGCGGCCGCAGATCGAAGCGGAGGACTTTTGTTCGCATTTGCCGCCGATGTTTGGCGCAGTGACGGCGGCGTTGGGTTTGAAAGAGCCGGATGTCGTGCAGGTGTTCTTTTTCTGCTATCTGCGCGGGCTGATCGCGAGTGCGGTGCGGTTGGGCATCATCGGACCGATGGAAGCGCAGGCCATGCAGTATAAGCTCTCTGCCAAGGCGCAGGCGGTGGCGCTGGAGTGCGCGGACATCGCGGTGGAAGACGCCGCGCAGACCGCCCCGCTACTGGATCTTTGGCAGGGTGCGCAAGACCGGCTTTATTCCCGATTGTTTCAAAGCTAGAATCTAATCATGAGCGATCATCATCACCATCACGGACCGGGCGGACATACGCATGAGAACATGGAACATCCGGGGCGCTATGACGAGCGCGATCAGCCGCTGAAGCGTGACTTCTCCAAGCGGGCATTCACCGTAGGAGTGGGCGGGCCGGTGGGCAGTGGCAAGACGGCACTGATGCTCCAGCTCTGCCTCAAGCTGCGCGAGCGCATGAATATCGCCGCGGTGACGAACGATATCTTCACGAAAGAGGACGGTGAGTTTCTGGTAAAGAACAATGCGCTCACGGCAGATCGCATCCGGGCGGTGGAGACGGGCGGTTGCCCGCATGCGGCCATCCGCGAGGATATCTCTTCAAACCTCATGGCCCTAGAGGAACTGCACAAGAAGTTCAAACCGGAGCTGATGCTGATCGAGTCCGGCGGTGACAACTTGGCGGCGTGCTTCAGCCGCGAACTGGCAGATTACACCATCCAGGTGATCGATGTAGCCGGTGGTGACAAGGTGCCGCGTAAAGGCGGGCCGGGCATCACGCAGAGTGATCTAT
>CAZRGY010000567.1:0-1481 GCA_964599715.1 uncultured Verrucomicrobiota bacterium
CCCAAAAGCTGATGTTCACGATGAGCCCTTTCTGGCGCGGCAGCATCCACGGCACGACGGCGGCACTGGCGAGGAGATAGGCTTTCACCCCTTGGTCAAACATGTTGGCCCAATGCCCCGTGGATTGTTCCCAGAATGGTTTGAGATCGATGGCGATTTCATTGCCTGCCCACGCGCAGTTCACCAGCAGGTCGATGTGGCCACACTCGGCACCGATGCGGTTGATGGCGGCCTCGAGCTGCCATTGATCGGAACAATCACAAGCACGGGCGATACCGCGTCCACCACGCGCGGTGACAGCTTCGGCGGTGTCCTCGATGGTGCCGGGAATGTCATCCTTGCGCGGGTGTTTTCGGCTCGTTCGTGCAAGCACATAAACCGTGGCTCCAGCTGAACCCAAGGCGAGCGCGATACCTTTGCCCGCGCCGCGACTAGCCCCGGTGACAATGGCGGTGTGGCCTAGCAGGGGACGGCTAGAGTCGCGCTGTGAAACAGCTTCCGTTGAGGAAGCGGGGAGTCGAGAGGGGCATGCGTCCGTTGTCATATGGTGGCCACTTTGACAGGGGCCACTGACAACCTTATGTCAGGATGCTTTACGATGGTGCGCCAGTGCCCTTTCGGCAGCTTCGATGACGCGTTTTTTCAATTCCGGAGGATCGATGACAGTCGCGTTGGTGCCGAAGGAGAGCAGCCAGCCGGTCATCCAATCGAACGAGCCCGTGCAGAGCGTGAGAACGGAACCGTCCTTGCGCTTCACTTCATTCTGCACGCCCAAAGACCACTCGCGGCGGGCACGTTCCGCTGAGAGGGGAGCGAAAAGCACCTCGGCGGTCAGACTCGTGGATTCTTTGCGCCAGAGTTCGCGCAGTTTTTCGTACGTCACATCATCGCGGGGCGTGAACGTCTCTTTCAGAATGGTGATGCGCTGGATGCGGTCTGTACGGAAATCGCGTACATCCTGACGCAACTTGCACCAAGCCATCAGGTGCCAACGTTCCAGATAGTAGATCAGAAAGAGCGGCTCGATATCACGCGGTTTGGCTGCTTCATCCTTCGCGCCCAGATAGTCGATACGCACCACCCGGCGTTGGGCGAGAGCCTGCTGCAGTTCGATGAGGTTGACGGCATCCGGAGTTTTCTTCCGGGGGAAAGCGATGCTGCGTTCGATGTTTTCCAGATGGCGCTGTTGCTCGGCGGGCAAGACGGCGCGGATCTTCATCAGCGCGGATTGCATCGGTGCTTGCAGAGAGGCATCTGTGAACTGGTTCACCAGCACGCTGCCGGTGGCGATGGCTCCGGCCTCTTGAGCGGTGAACATCACGGGTGGCAGATGATAGCCGCGCACCAAACTATAGCCCACACCCGCCTCCGCCACGATGGGCACGCCCACTTCGCCCAGTGCCGCCAGATCACGATAGACCGTGCGCACACTGATCTCGTAATGCGCGGCCATATCCTCCGCCCGGACGACGCGGCGTCCT
>CAZRGY010000567.1:1491-2870 GCA_964599715.1 uncultured Verrucomicrobiota bacterium
TGGAGGAAGAGAATCATGCCCAGCAACCTGTCCACGCGGTTCATGCGCGGATTTTCAGGCGAGATAGGGCGCGACGTCAATAATTGGTGGAGGGTTGCGTGTCGCTATGCCAAGGGCTACTGTTCATGTGTTCAACCTGTTATGCCTAAAATGATTGCTGGTGCGTCGCCGCTTTGTGATGAGCTGCTTTAAATCTGTCCATTTTTATGTGCTTTGTTGTGGGTTCTGGCTCGTCGGCTTCATGGCGACGGAAGCCAAGGCATGGGAAAGTGCTCTCTTTGGGGCAGGCTGGTCGCCTACGCCCAATCTATCTTTTGCGACGGATAAAATAATCCAGGATTTTTCTTATGCCGGTTACCGGCGGGGCGAGGCTCCATTGCCGGCTAATCCGCCGGGTGCGATCTTTAACGCAGTGACCGGTTACGGAGCTGACCCCACTGGGACTGCGGACAGCACCGTGGCCATCCAGGCGGCCATCAATGCGGCGGCTACAGCCGGGGGAGGCATCGTGTTTCTTCCTGCTGGAACTTACCATGTCAGTCCGCAAGGCAGTGCGTCCTACGCTTTGCTCATTTCGGCGGGCAATATCGTTTTGCGGGGGGCGGGAACAGACCAGACTTTCTTGGTGAACACCAGCACGAGCATGCGCTCCAAGGTCATCCTGCATGTGTCCGGGCCCGGGTCAGCGAGTTGGACTTCGGTGCAAAGCCCGAGCACGACCATTACAGCGGACCTGATGGGCCCAACGACACAAATTCCGGTGACCAGCACGAGTGGCTTCAGTGTGGGTGATTTTATCATCATCCGGGCCGATCCTGGTGATGACTGGGCCAATGAACATGGGGAAGACGGCTGGGTGGGATATGCCAACAGCTATGGACGGTTTCTCTACTACCGGCAGATCATGGCGATTGATACGGACAACAACATCATCGAGGTGGACATCCCGACGCGCTATTACTTGAAGATGCGGGATAATGCCCGGGTGTATCGCAAGACGACCTTGATCGCTGAGGTAGGGGTGGAGCATCTTTCCATCGGCAACGTGCAGCACAATGGCACCGGATGGGCTGAGGGTGATTACAACAATTCCGCCAACGGATCTTATGACGCACACGCTTCATATGTTTTGCGTTTCACCCGGGTGCGCGATGGCTGGATTCGGAACGTGAACACCTTCCAACCGGCTGGCAACACCACGACCTGCCATTTGCTTTCCAATGGCATCCTGCTTTCGGAATCCAGCCGTGTCACGGTGAAGGATTGTCATTTCCAGCGGCCGCAGTTCGGCGGCGGCGGTGGTAACGGCTACATGTATCGTTTGCAGAATTCGGGCGATTGCTTGCTGGAGAATTGCACGGCCGAGTTCAGCCGCCACG
>CAZRGY010000568.1:0-2867 GCA_964599715.1 uncultured Verrucomicrobiota bacterium
CGCTTGTCGATGCATATGCTCACACGAGGGGGCATGGTGCTGACACTAGGTCACACGCTCCACCCGTGGGGCATTTCTTCGAGTTGACCGGACCAGATGTACCGTCGAATCGGCCGGCACTCACCAGAAAATATATACAAGCACTCAATGTGAGTCTCGGAGGCGGCATGTCCGATCTCCAAGTCTCGGCGCTGGCTCGACTGATTTCTCGTGAAGTCTCATCCTATGAGAAGAGAATGAATGCCGCACGACAGATTGCAGTGCGGATGGGCTACAACAAGAGTTTCGATCCCGTGGATGGCGCGCTTGACGCAGACATGGATGTCATCGGCGAACAGGATGTAAGAAAACTAGTGGATAAAATGAAAGCGCACTGTGCGTGTGATTGAGGCATTATGAAAGTAAGCCTATGTGTGAAGCGCTGGCTGCTATGGATGCTGGGGTCAGGTGTAACTGTGGGTCTTGCGCTTTTTGTTTGTTTCGTCGCCATGTCGTTGGAGCAGACCGAAAGGGTCTTTGCATGGCTTTTCCCAATGCCGCACCTTGTGTGGTTGGAACATAATGAAGTATGGGGTTTGTGGGGATTAGCACTGGTGCAGCTCCTAGTCTACACGTTGGTGCTTGAGCTTAGTTCAAAGCGTCGCTGGTGGGGTGTCTGCGGTCTCGGTGTTCTTCATGGCGTTGGTCTTTTGATTCACGCGTTGACGCAAGGATTTGTTCCATAGTGGGGCGTCTCGAAGAGTGCCGGAAGGACATCTCGAAGGGCGGTCATCAAGGGGGCGGATCAGTGTTTGGATGGCGGTGCATGTGCACGTGATAATGAGCAATCACTTTCACTTCGCCTTGGATACTCCGCGGGCCGATTTGGTGGAGGGGATGTACTGGTTGCAGGGAACCTTCGCCACCCGATTCAATCGATTCAGGAAGGAACGGGGTCATCTGTTCCAAAGTCGATCCAAAGAATCCTGGTCGAGGACGCGGCGGCGGTAAGGCGGCTAGAGCAAAGAAGACAGAGCCACTAAAGAATGACCCGAAAATCGGCAGCGGCCTTCACAATGTTCCTATCGGCCTTTACCGCGGTCGTCATACAGTATTTGTTACACGGCGATGAATCTGGCTGGGGAGGATTGGCTCCGAAGTGGGTCACGAGGACCTATGCGGCGATCGTTTGCGTTATTGCGTGGCGATTCGCATCTTCCGTCCCGAAGCTGGCTAGCACGAAATGGGATGGTCCGACGTTTGTAGCGTGCGCAATCGGAGGCAGGGCCGGAATGCTATGGCTTTGCTTCATGGCCTACGTGACGTTCGAATCGCTGCGCGGCAGGTAAGGTGGCAGAGTAACAAGGCCGGTTCCCGCCATTCTTCCCGACCATGGTTGCGGTCATGCGGCAAGTCGGAGTGGACGCTCGCCAGGCACACGCTCTTCAATTACGTCGTGAGGAACTCGATCGCGCGACTCAATCCACTTGCCGAGAAGTATATTCTCACTTATGACCGGAAAAACTCACTGGCTTTTGGTGGGCGCTGTTTGGGTCTTGCTCGTCGCCAGCTGCGCGAAGGACTCGTTGATGGGGCGAGTCGATGTCGAGACCCGCAACGGAACATCTGAGGAATTGACTGAGGTTGCGGTTTGGTTTGGCGACGCGCCATGCACGACTGGCGTTCTGGTTGCTGGAGCTCAGGCGACTCACCTGTATTTTGAGGCGCCAATTACCAGTGTTGCGCGCGTTGAATGGAGGGATAGCTCAGGCGGATGGCACTCAAAAGAGGTGAAACTGACCGGGATTATCGGCCCAGGCGACTCTTGTCTGCTTCAGTTCTTGATTAAGGGCGATGATGTGGAGGCACGACTGTTGTCGCTGCCGCGATGAGCAAGGCACGATGGACTCTCGTTGGCGTCGCATTCCTGTCAGCGTGTTGGCTGCTGGTGGCACCAGATCTCGTGCGCAGGTTCGGAGATCCAGAAGTGGCGGGATGGGTGCAGTTCTGGATGATTCCAGCTTCGCTTCTTGAACTGATTGCCTGGGCGGTGGCGATGTGCTGGCCGCGGAGAGGAACGGTGATCTTGTTCGGAGTGGTTGTCATCGCGCAGTTCCTGATCGGGTGTGGCCTCTTGCCGAAATAGGACACGATCCGATGGTGTGAGACGATCCGAGGGGGATTGGTCGTGCCTTGTTGGCTTGCGGGAGTGAGAACCCGCACAATCGAGGTCGACTTGGCCCGTGCCGCTGCGAAGCTGTGCCGCACCTCGCCGCGCCCATCCGGCGACGCCGCCACTGCAGGAATCACACAGAATCAACCGCATGAACTGGGAAGAAAAATACCTGAAAGGCGAAGTGTTCTGGAACAAGGGCGCGCCTTCGCCGCCGATGAGGCAGTATCTCGAGCGCAAGCCCGTGCGTGGGCGCGCGCTGGTGCCGGGCTGCGGGCACGGTCACGAGGTGGCGCTCGCGGTGGAGCACGGGTTGGACGCGATCGGGCTGGACATTGCGCCGACAGGAATCGCGGAGGCGCGAGCGCTCTATCCGCAGATTGCGGAGCGATTCGTGACCGGAGATCTGTTCAACCCGCCGGACGAGATGCGTGGCGCGTTCGATCTCGTGCTGGAACACACGTGCATGAGCGGGCTGCATCCGTCGCTGCGTGCCGACTACCGGCGCGGAATCGATCTCACGCTGCGTCGTGGTGGGTTGCTGATCGGGGTGTGGTTCATCAACCCCGATCTCGATCCGGGCGACGAGGGACCTCCGTTCCCGTTTCCCGTGCCTGCACTCACGGCGCTCTTCGCGGATGGCTACGAGATCGTCGACGACTACGTGCCGGATGTGGCGTTCGAGTCGCGCGTCGGCCGGGAGCGGATGCGCGTG
>CAZRGY010000569.1:0-1124 GCA_964599715.1 uncultured Verrucomicrobiota bacterium
AGACCATCGAAATGTCGCCGGATTCGGTGACGATCTACCAGATGGAAGTGCCCTACAACACAACCATCTACCAGCGCATGAAGACCGAGGGCAAACTGGTCGCGCCCGTGGCTGACTGGGAGACGAAGCGCCGGTGGGTGAACTACGCGTTCTCCGAGATGGAGAAGGCCGGTTACAGTGTCAACAGCACCTGCACCGTGGTGAAGGACCCGTCCAAGACGAAGTTCATCTACCGCCAGCGGCTGTTCACCGGCGCGGACCTACTCTCCATCGGCGTGGCGAGCTTCGGGCACATCAGCGGTGTGCATTATCAGAACCACCACGAATACGGTCCTTATGTGGACGCCATCCAGAACGACCGTTCACCCGTCTATCGCGCCTACCGGCCCAACGACGACGAACGGTTGATCCGCGAGTTCATCCTGCCGCTGAAACTGGGCGCAGTGAAGGCCAGCTATTACATCAAGCGCTTCGGTGTTGATCCGCGTGTGCGTTTCAAGGATGCCCTCAAGCGCATCGCCGACTGGGGCTACCTGACCATCGACGGCGATGAAATCCGGCTGAACCGCGACGGCCTGCTCCAGGTGGACCGGCTGTTGCACGAGTTCTTCCTGCCGGAGCATGAAACGGGAAGATATGCGTAAATCATGAACATCCAACGTCCAACGTCCAACGCTCAACGTTCAAAGGCCAACGGCAATGGCATTGCGGCGGGTTATGACTTGGAGGAACGTCTGCTAAACTACGCGGCGGACATCATTCGCCTGATCGAAAAACTTCCCCAGTCACGAGCTGGGCATCATGTTGCCGGACAATTGATGCGATCTGGAACCTCGCCGCTGCCAAACCACGGCGAAGCACAGGCTGCCGAGTCTCGCGATGATTTCATTCACAAATTGAGCATTTGCCTGAAGGAACTGCGTGAATCACGGCGCTGGCTTCTTTTGATATTGCGTGTCCCGCTCACGCGCGAAGCCATGAGGGTGGAGGAACTGGTTTCTGAAACCGAAGAGCTCATCCGTATTTTCGCCAAAAGCATCCGGACCGCGAAGTCGGCATCTGGAAGTTCGAAGTTGAGCGTTGGACGTTGAGCGTTTTTACACTGATTATCCATGACACCCATC
>CAZRGY010000569.1:1134-2867 GCA_964599715.1 uncultured Verrucomicrobiota bacterium
GAAGCACAATCGCAACCCAACGAGCCATTCGTGCTCGCGCATCCGCTGGACGATTTTTATGCGCTGGCCGGACAGACATTGCCGCCATTACAGCAGATTGATGGCGAGGAGGTGCCGCAGCCTTACAAACAGCTGCTGGTGCATCAGGATGACATGACGCCCACGCTGGAAAAGTTTCACAAGCGCAACATCCATCTGCGCGTGATCGGGCGACGTCACGTGGGCGATGCCTACTATCGCGAGGTGACCCTGCTGCTGGATGAAACGAACGAGCCGGTGGAATTCGGTGCCATCAAGATCAATCTCGACCGCTTTTCACCGGAAGCGCGGGAACACATCCTGGCCGAGTCCCGGCCGTTGGGGACCATCCTGGGCCAGGATGGCATCCAGCACAGCAGCCGTCCCAAGGCTTTCATCCGGGTCGCTTCGGACAAGGTGATCAACGAGGCGCTCGGTCTGCATGGAGCCCACATTCTCTACGGCAGGCGCAACACACTCTTCGATCCCGAGGGCCAGCCGTTGGCGGAGATTGTTGAAATCCTCCCGCCATGGCCGCGCTCCAAATGAACGGGCTCGTTTGCGCGGCAGCATCACCTGAAACACCCTTCCGCACATGCATTCATATCACGACATCCTGATCATCGGCGCCGGTCCATCGGGGGCATCGGCTGCGACCATCCTTGCGGAGCACGGTCACAAGGTGCTCGTGCTGGAGCGTGAAAAGTTCCCGCGTTATCACGTAGGCGAATCGCTGATCCCCTTCTGCTTCGGCCCCATGGAGCGGCTCGGCCTGATTCCCAAGATGAAGGCCTCGTGTTTCCAGCGCAAATACAGCGTGCAGTTCGTCCAGCCCAACGGCAAGGCCAGCCAGCCCTTCTATTTTTTCAACCGCTACGACCGCGACACCATTGCCTCGACATGGCAGGTGTTGCGCAGTGAATTCGATGCCATGCTGGTGGAGCATGCGCGCTCCAAGGGGGCCATCGTCCTCGAAGAAACCAGCGTGGTGGAACTGCTCAAGGAAGATGACCGCGTCGTGGGTGTCCGTGCCCGAAGCAAGGACGGAACCGTGGCAGAACATCGCGCGAAAATCACACTGGATTGCACGGGCAAGGAGTCCTTCGCCGCCGTCCGCAACCGCTGGCGCATGAAGGATCCCTTCCTGAACAAGGTCGCCGTCTGGACCTATTACAAGGGTTCCAAACGGGAAACGGGCATCGATGAGGGTCAGACCACCGTGGCCATGATTCCCGACAAGGGCTGGTTCTGGCACATCCCGCAGCACAATGACATGGTGAGCGTGGGTGTCGTCGCCGAGGGCAAATACCTCGTGCGCAGGGGGGTGAAAGATCCGAAGGCCATCTTCGACCGTGAAGTGGAGGAAAACCTTTGGATCAAGGAGCACCTCTCCACCGGCGAACAAGTGGGGCCGTATTACATCACGAGCGAATACAGTTTTCACTCCCGCCACTGCGCGTCGGAAGGCCTGCTGCTCGTGGGCGATGCCTATTGTTTCCTTGATCCGGTGTTCAGCAGCGGCCTGATGCTGGCCCTGAAAAGCGGCGTGATGGCCGGTGACGCCGTGCATGAAGGCCTGAAAGCCGGTGACCTCTCCCCTGCCCGCTTTGAGGAATATGGCGCGGCCCTGCGTCGCGGCATCGAGAACATGCGCAAGCTCGTGTATGCATTCTACGACGCAAACTTCTCCTTCAAGGACGTGATCATGAAGTATC
>CAZRGY010000570.1:0-2865 GCA_964599715.1 uncultured Verrucomicrobiota bacterium
CCCGCGCACGCGGGCACGAACCCCCGGCATGGGCGGCCCCAACGCCAGTCGCCGCACCAGCAGCGGCTTTGAGGCGCTCGCGGACAGTCCTTTGTTTGTCCGCGGCAGCATTGACAACGAAACCAACCGCGTGGCACGCGGCGTGCCCGCAGTTCTCGCCAACGGCCGGACCCTTGCCATTCCCGCCGGGAACAGCGGACGACTGCAACTGGCGGATTGGATCGCCTCGCCTGACAACTCGCTCACTGCCCGCGTCATTGTGAATCGCGTCTGGCAATGGCTCTTTGGCCGCGGCCTGGTGGAAACCGTGGACAATTTCGGCGCGAGCGGGGCGCAACCTTCACACCCTGAGTTGCTTGACTATCTGTCGCAGCAATTCATCGCGGATGGCTGGAGCATCAAGACGCTCATCAAGCGCATCGTCAGCAGCGGCGTCTATCAACTGGATACGAAACACGACGAAAGGAATCACCTTGTTGATCCCGACAATCGCCTGCTGTGGCGGATGAATGCGCGGCGGCTCGATGCCGAGACAATTCGCGACTCGATGCTGGCGGTGAGCGGCAAACTGGATTCCAGCCCGGTCAAAGGATCGATCATTGCACAGGCAGGCGATGGGCCCATTGGCGGCGACCGCTTCCGCGTGCTGACCGAGGATCAGATCGAAAAAGCGAACCATCTTCACCGCAGCATCTATCTGCCCATCGCCCGGACCGTGCAGGCCGAAGTGCTCGCAGTGTTCGACTTCAGCGATCCCAGCATCGTGATCGGAGCACGCGACACCACCATCGTTCCGCCGCAGGCGCTCTACCTCATGAACAGCCCTTTCGTTGCCGAGATGGCCTCAGCCATGGCCAATCGTGTGATGCAGGTGCGCGGCTTCGACCAGCGCTTCACGCTTGCCACCCGGCTGGCCTACGGACGCGCGCCATTGCCTGATGAGATTGCCGCTGCAAGACGCATGGGGGGCGATGACCTCAGCACCTGGACCAGCATCTGCCGGGCCTTGTTTTGCAGTGCGGATTTTCTCTTCATCAACTAACCCACCAACGCCATGAACCGTCGCCAATTCCTCCAGACCAGTTCGCTTGGATTCGGCTGGCTGGGCCTGTCCGCCCTCGCCTCAGGTGCGGCAGCGAAGTCGCCCAAGCGTGTCATCTTCCTCTGCATGCGAGGTGCGCCGTCCCATGTGGACACCTTCGACTACAAGCCGAAGCTCAATGCCGACACTGGCAAGTCTGGAACGCGTCCAGGCACGCAGTTGCTTGGCTCGCGCTGGAAGTTTGCCCGGCACGGCCGGAGCGGCCATTGGATGTCCGAGCTGTTCCCAGAACTGGCAAAGTCCGCAGACGATCTTTGTTTCCTGCACGGCATGCAGACCGATGTTCCCGCGCATCCGCAGGCTTATCTGCGCATGCACACCGGCAGCTCGCAGTTCGTGCGGCCTTCGCTTGGCGCATGGACACAATACGGACTCGGATCATTGAATGAAAACCTGCCCGGATTCATCACGCTTGCCCCGCCGAGCGGCTTGGGTGGCGCGCAGAATTATGGCAGCGCCTTCCTGCCGGCGAAATATCAGGGCACCCGGATTGGTGCCGAGAAACGCCCCATCGCCAGCGCCGAGGTCGCCAATTTGAAGTCGCTTCAATCATCCACAGCGCAGCGCTCTGAACTGGATCTGGTTCAGGCGCTCAACCGCTCCAAGCTCGACCGCGAGAAGCACGACCCGCAGGTGGAGGGATTGATCGAATCCTATGAACTCGCCTACCGGATGCAGAGCGAGATGCCGGGCGTGATGGATTTGCAAAAGGAGACGGATGCCACCCGACGCCTTTACGGCATTGGTGAATCGGTCACCGATGATTTTGGGCGCAAGTGCCTCCTGGCCCGGCGCATGGTGGAAGCGGGGGTTCGCTTCGTGGAGATCAACCATGGCAACTGGGATCATCACTTCAACATCGGCACGGCATTGCCAGCGAGCTGCGCGGAAGTGGACCTGCCATTGCGCGGCCTCCTCACCGATTTGAAATCACGCGGTCTGCTGAAGGACACGCTCGTCATCTGGGGCGGGGAGTTTGGACGCACACCGCACGCTGAAGGGCAGGATGGACGTGATCACAACGTGAAAGCGTTCACCATGTGGATGGCCGGCTGCGGTGTGAAGGCGGGAGCCAGATACGGTGTCACCGATGACTACGGTTACGAGGCGGTGGAAGGGAAGGTGAGCATCCACGACTGGCACGCAACGATCCTGCACTGGCTTGGGCTTGATCACGAAAAGCTCACCTACCGTCACGCCGGGCGCGACTTCCGCCTGACCGACGTCCATGGCCGGGTGGTGAGCGAGATCGTTGCTTGAGGAATGGTGCGGTCCCAATTGCGGCACCGCGCGCGGCCTATTTTGCGGGCAGGAATTGGATGCCATCCACGATCACGTGACCGTCGGTGTCCTTGTTGGAAATCGTCACACGCACGGACTTGCCGGCGTTCAGTTTGAACCGGCCCAGCGGTATGTGCATTTCCTTTTTCTGGTTGATGGTTCGCGTCGCAGGAGCGGTGTTGTAAACGTGGACGGTCACCGGAACATTGCTGGCGCGGTTGGCGTTGGGGACGTTGAGCAGGATGATGTCGTATTCACCGGCAGTGGGGATCTCCGGTGTGAAAATCGCGGTGGTTTCCCCCTTGTGCTCGTTGCCGTCGTGCAGATAACCACGCCCAACCCGCCACGCGATCGAGGAGGACTCGCTCCAATTGCCCGTCTTTTGTGCGTCCTGATCATCCAGCACGATGCCGGGCAGGGTTTTCGCATCGATGAACTTGCCGCCCGCAGCGTGATCCGGGCCGGTCCAGTCGAGCACCTGT
>CAZRGY010000571.1:0-2862 GCA_964599715.1 uncultured Verrucomicrobiota bacterium
ACAGGTCGAGGTTCGGGGACCAGCCGTTGAAGAAATCCGCCTGCCGCTCCAGCAAGCCAAACGGCTCCTCGAACAGGCGGCTGATCTCATCGCGCAGATGCGACAACTGCGGCGTGTTGTTCCAGTTCCACAGGTTCGGTCGTTGCAGTCTCATCAGTTTCATAACTTCAATATTCCTTTCTTTGTAAATTGTTGTCGTTATCGACACTTCATTACATAGCGTAAGGAATGCCAAGTTATCAAAAAATGAATTAAGTATTTAATTATTAATAGCTTACGAAATAAAATCCTGCCCACAAAACAACTGCATTGAGTCATTTTGTCACATCAAAACCCAAAATCACCACCCACCATGCTGAGACAAATTGTCCCACATTGAAATCCGCTAGAGCTTCAGCGGCTTTTTGAGTTAGCATCCTATCAATCAGTGAAGCACCGGCTCGCCATCCTAGTCATCAGTAGTATTTGGCTGCTCATAAGCGGTTTCGTCCACGCAGAGCCCGAGGTCAAACTGCAGACATCCTACTACGCTGTCCAAGGCGAGTCTGCCCGCGCATTGCGCGCTTCCATGAACACCACGAGGCCCAAAGGGATGGCTCATGATGCCTATACCAAATGGCACGTCTCCTGGAGCTATACATGGCACCAGGTGAACGGCAATTACGCGCTGCAAAGCTCCAAGGTTTCCGTGGCCATCACCATGACCCTGCCCCAATGGACTCCATCACAGGATGCCGACAAACGACTGGTGGAACGCTGGCAGCGCTATATCACCGCTCTGCGCCGACATGAGAATGGCCATGCCGTCATCGGCACCCAAGCCGCACGTGAGATTGAAAAGAAACTCCAGACCTTGCCCGCTGCTCCATCCACCGAAGCGCTGAAAGAACTGGTCGAGCGCACCTGCCAGCAAGTCCTCGCTGAAGCACGGGCACGGGAAAAGAAATTCGACGAAGATACCCATCACGGCATCAAAGAAGGCGCACGGTTCCCTTGAAAGCCCGTCACCGCACTTTGCTCAGGAGAAACGATCTTCCGTCCACGGATCGGCCGTGTTCGAGTAGCCGCGCACTTCCCAGAAGCCCAAGATATCGCGGTCGAGGAAAGTGATCTCGCGCACCCACTTCGCGCCTTTCCAGGCGTAGCGCTTCGGCACGATCACACGGGCCGGTCCACCGTGCTCGATGGCCAGTGGCTGTCCATTCCATGAATGCGCGATGAGCACATCGTCATCCATGCACGCCTCGATGGGATTGTTCGTGGAATAACCGTCGTAGCTCTTGAAGAAGACATGAGTGGCTTCCTTGGTCGGCTTCACCAAGTCTGCCAGCGTGAAGAAAGCAACGCCCTCCCACTGCATGTCATACTGGCTCCAAGTGGTGACGCAGTGCATGTCGCTCACGTCCTTGAACTGCGGCAAGGCCAGAAAATCAGACCACTTCAAGCGCACCGGGTTCTCCACCTTGCCATGGATGTAGAGTTCCCATTCGTCCGGGCCCACCTTGGGTTTGATGCCCAAGTCGAGCACAGGAAAATTATGCACCTGCCTTTGCCCTGGAGGCAGGCGGTCTTCCGAGCGCACGGCCGGCTTCTCCTGTCCGGACATCTTGCGCGCCCAACGTTCCTTGCGGGCGATGTAGTCGTCTTTCATATGCTCAGTTTTTCAACCACAGATTCACACAGATAAACATGCATGGAGTTTTAGCTGCGCATCAAATCTTCCACTTGCCTGAGTTCATCCGGCGTCAGCGCGTTTTTCTCGGATGCGCCAGCAAACTCATCCAAATCTTCCCTCGACGCGATGTTCGGCAGGCAACTCACCACACTTGGCTCCGCCAGATGCCAGAGCAACGCCGCCTGCGCAAGGGTGCGCCCGGTTTCCTTGCCCGTCAAAAACTGAAATCGTTCCGCGCGCTCCAATCCGTTTCGTAGCCAGTCCGCCCCCAGCTTGCTGCGGGCATCATCTGGTTTGAAAACCGTCTCCGGCGTCAGTTTGCCCTCCAGCAAACCCGAGGCATGCGGACCGCGTACGATGAATGAGACCGGTTGCTTGGGCTTCTGCGGCATGAGGCCGTGACTGAACCGGACCACCTTGCCCACTTCCTCGCGATACGCTTCCGCCGTGGTGGCCAAACCATGGGAGGGTTCCAGTAAATGGTGCAGATGCTCAATGACCATGGGCTTACCACCATGCACAGCCGCCTGCGCTTCTTCCAACCAACCGCTACCCGGCCCCAAGGCGATACCATGATGCCGAATCTTTCCCGCCTGCTTCAGGGCTGCCAACTCGCCTTGCAGCTCCTGATGTTGGATGGCTTCGAGTGTCACATCGTGAAGCTGCAACAGATCGATCCGCTCGCACTTGAGCCGTTGCAGGGCTTTATCCACGGCGAAACGGATATATTCCGGCGTGAATTGCACCGAGGGCTTGCCGCTGGAATGCAGGCGGGCATGGGCGTGGTAAAAGTCGTAACCGACCTTCACGGCGATGGTGATCTCCTCCCGCTGCGAGCGGAGCGCTTTGGCGAGCAGCTCTTCCCCGGCACCTTCGGCATCCACATCCGCCGAGACGAAGAAGTTCACACCCAAGTCCAGCGCCCGATGCAGCAAAGCGGTGGCTTCAAACTCCGTGAAACGGCCCCACCGGCCAGTGACCAGTGTCCCCAGCCAGAAGCCGATTTCCGATAAGTTGATATCCGTCCCCGCCAGCGTGCGATACTTCATGCGACAGACCGGATGATGGCGAGAGCCGGCTGGAAACGCAATGGCAGCCGAGACGGCTGCGTAACAGCCTGCGTGAAGCGGGCTCTACGTAGCGCAAGCCTCCGGCTTGCCGTCCGCGCAGGCATCTCTGCCTGCGCA
>CAZRGY010000572.1:0-2861 GCA_964599715.1 uncultured Verrucomicrobiota bacterium
CGTAGAAGAAGCGGCCGAATACACCGGTATCGCTGTGGCCAATATCATCAACCTGCTGAACCCGGACACGATTGTGCTGGGCGGCGGAGTCATCGAGCAGATGGAAGACCAGATGATGGCCATCATCATCGAGACCGCGCATGACTATGCGCTCGATGGCACCGCCGAGAACATCGAGATCATCGCCTCAAAACTGGGTGACAGTGCCGGAATCACCGGCGGAGCCGTGCTGGCACGGCGCAATCTCTCCTAGCCAGCAACACGCGTATACCCATGACTGACTCACTCATACGCCGTGCAGTCATCGATATCGGGACCAACTCGGTAAAACTTTTGGTCGGCGATGTGTCAGATGGCATCGTCACACCCGTCTTTGAAGCGGGAGAACAGACGCGCTTGGGGCAAGGACTATATGAATCGAACCGGCTGCAACCGGAGGCCATCGCCCGCACGGTGGATTGTGTCACCCGCTTTGCCGCCCAGACTTGGGAAATGGGGGCGAGCACCATCCGGGTCATCGCCACGAGTGCTACCCGGGATGCCTTGAACGGACAGGAACTGGTACAGGCCATCCAAGACCATGCGAATCTCAGCACTGAAGTGATCACCGGAGCAACGGAAGCGGAGTGGGTTTATCGTGGGGTGTTGAGCGATCCGGAACTGGCGGCACATCCATTACTGATCCTTGACGTAGGTGGAGGCAGCACAGAATTCATCGTCACCGCTGCTGGCGAACGCAAATTCGATCAAAGCTTCCAGATGGGCACCGTAAGGTTGCTGGAGAAATTTCCACCAGCAGATCCGCCTTCACCTGAAGATTTCACCAGTTGCCAGAAATGGCTGCGAGAACTCTTGGAGCATTCGGCTGGGCCGCTCACCACGCCACACCTGCCACCCAAGGGCAGCCCGCAAACCTTGCTGGTGGGTACCGGTGGTGCAGCTTTGATCTTGGCCCGCATCCATCTGGCGCTGCCTGACTTCACGCGGGAGCAGATGGAAGGCCTCTCTCTTTCCACCCAAGAAGTATCGACCATCCGCGAACGGCTGTGGAGCCTGCCACTGACCGAACGCCGCAAGATCATCGGACTTCCCCCAGAGCGCGCGGATGTGATGCTGATGGGCGCACTCATCTATGAGAGCGTCTTGCGGCAGTTCGGCATCCATGCCTTGCGAGTCAGCACGCGGGGACTTCGGTATGCCGCACTCGTAGCTTGAACTTGTAAAATAAAAACCCCGCTCCATCGCTGAAGCGGGGTCAGATAAATAGGGTTCGGTTTAGAACTTGTACTTCACACCAGCCACGAGCTTGATGTCGTTCTTCTTGCGGCCAGCGGCCGGCTCGTTGTCGTAGCTGTCCACGATGTAGAACTCGAGCTTAACCGACTTCGTGATGTCCGTCTCGATACCGATCTCGAAGTTGAAGATGTAGTTGTTCAGGTCATCGATCTGCGGCAGGAACTCGGCTTTCTGCCAGAGGCGGGCGCGATCGCTGATCTTGTATTCGAACTTCTCGGCCACACGGGCGCTGATGTAGCTCTTGGAGCGGCCACCCACGTCTTCGAACACGAAGGAAGGACCACCTTCTGCGCTGAGGATCATGCGGTCTTTCTTGATGAAGTAGTAACCGATACCAGGACCGACATTCAGACGGTAGGAGACATCGGCGATGTCATCATGCAACAGATCGGCGAGCACGTAACCGAACGCGCGTTCGCTGACCAGACGGTTGTATTGGCCATAAACCCGCAAAGAATCGTTGTTCTTCAGGTTGTTCGATTCGCCATAGGTGCCATCCGCACCGACGGTCAATTCGTTCTGGCGCCATTTGCGCAGGCCTTGGGCACGGGCGGTGAAAAGCACCGTATCACTGTTGCCCTGGGTGACTGTGGCGCCGACACCGACGCTGCCTTCCCATTTGGGAGCAGGCTTCTCTGCCGGAGCCGGGGCAGCGGCTTGGGCCATGGCCGGGGTGGATAACACGCCTGACAGAGCTGCCAGCACACCGGCAACACCGAGCGTCCGCTTCAAGAATGTATATTTCAGCGTCATAAATGAACCGCGAACCATAGACGTTGAGTTTTCGATGTCAAAGCCCGTTTTTGTGACAATTCTGGGCCAACCAGACGGGCTGGCGTGGTCATTTACGTTTACAAAAGCCAGCGGCGCGCCGTATTTTATGGGCTTAACACCCGAGTATGAAGACCACGCCGCACAACCACCCGACCGCCACCGGAATCAACCGCCGTAACTTCTTAAAAACCGGCGCCCTAGCAGCCACTTATGGCGGGGTGGCCGCCATGACTTCCAATACCCAAGCAGTGCCGGCTACCGCCTCGGTCGATCCCAAGTATCGCATCGAGAAAGGACGCATCCGGCAGTCGATCATGGGCTGGTGTTTCAAGCCCATGCCGGAAAAGGAATTGGCGAAGCATTGCAAAGAGATAGGACTGGTGGCCATGGAGGGTATCGGTATCGAGCACTATCCCATGGTGAAAGAGCTGGGCCTGAGCATATCGCTGGTGGGCAGTCACGGGTTTGCAAAAGGGCCGGTCAATCCGGCCTACCACGCCGAGGTGAAAAAGATTTTGCTGGAGCGCATCGACGTGGCGGCCAGTGTCGGTGCACCGAATGTCATCACCTTCACCGGGATGCGTGAACCGGGCATCAGTGATGAGCAAGGGACGAAGAACTGCCTCGATTGCTGGAAGCAGGTGATCCAGCATGCGGAGAAGAAAAAGGTCACTCTCGTGCTCGAACATCTGAACTCCCGCGACAACACCCACCCGATGAAGGGACATCCGGGCTACTTCGGGGACGATGTGGATTATTGCATCGAACTGGTGAAGGCGATGGGTTCACCG
>CAZRGY010000573.1:0-2840 GCA_964599715.1 uncultured Verrucomicrobiota bacterium
TAGTGCCGCCAATTTGCTCCAAGTCCTGATAGGGTCCATCACTCTGATCATCGTTTTGTTTTCCTCACTCATTGTGCCGAGATCCAAGTTGCCAGCGCCAGATCATCGAATCGCCGTTTCTCCACCCGCAAGGTCTTGGTTTTCAGGCCGTAAATTTGTTCCGTGATGGTCGTGCTGAATTGCCCGCCCGTATTGTGCAGCAGCACCGGCTTGGGGGCGGCCAAAGCCACGATGCCATCAAATCCGCCCAGCCGCAGCAGGTTGGGGGAGAAGAGGTCGTCAGCCAGTAACAGAGTTTCATTCAGTGAATTGAAGCTTTGTGTGTCCGCCACCAGCACGTCCGCTGCCGGTGCGGCCAGCATCGCCCACAGACCGGCGCGATCGAATCCGCAGAGCGTCACTTTTTTGCCAAGTGAACGCGCATAGGCGATGGTCGTCACCAGGTCTTGCGCACGCTCCTGTGCATCGGTGCGATTGTAGGTCGTGAAGAAGTTCGTGAAGTAATTCCGTTTCGCCGCGATATCCCGCTCATACAGGCTGCCCGTTTGATAAAGTTCCGGCACCACGACGGTGAAGCCTCGCAGCAAGAGGGCCGCGGCCAATCCAGTCGCCCGTCCCTCTACATCGGTCACATTGCGGGGGCCAGTGGGCGTGGCCATCACCACTACCTTGCCGTTGCCTTTCACATGCGGCGCAAAAACGAGCAGGGGAATACGGTCACCTTTGCCGCTACGTCCGATCAATATCTTCCGGCCATCGCCGATGGCGTGACCTTGTTCGCTTAAGATGTCTTTGGTGTCAGGCAAATCCAGTTGCAGGCTATGCTGCCACACTGGCAGATAAGCTTTTTGATAAGCCCCAGCTTTGCCAGTCACGAGCGAGTCGAGCAACGATTCGACGATTTTGCGCTGCGCCGCCATGAAGCTTTCGTAGCTGAGCGCGCCAGCAGGACGCTTTCCATCCGGCCAGACCAACATCTCCTTGTCCGTGAGCTTCTGGTAAGTCTGTTCCGTGAAGGAATTTGTGTCCGGCTTTTTCAGCAGATGCTCGCCCAGCCACGGATACACCGCCTGACGGCTCGTGAGATTGTAGTTATGCGGGAAATCAAAACGCACATAGCGCAAGTTGTCCTCGGCATTGAAGAGTTTATACACCGAGGCCACTGCCGGGCCTTCTACCTCCATCGTTTTCTGTGTCCAATCCTTCGTGGAGGCGACCATGATCTGGGGCCGTGGAGCTGCGCTGGCCGCGATCTCCATATTGGAGATATCCACCCGCAGACCCGGCGCGTTCTCGCAGGTGCAACCGCCCTGCATCGAGTGCGACACCATCACGCAGGGGGCAGTCACCTTGATGCGATCATCCACCGCCGCAAGCATGAAGGTCTGCGTGCCGCCTCCCGAGGCCCCGGTGCAGGCCAGTCGCTTGGCATCCACATCCGGCAGCATCGTCAGGAAATCTAAGGCGCGGATGCTGTTCCACAATTGCAGACCCATCAGGCTGAAACCCCAGAGCTGATCCTCCGGCTTCATCCCATACTGCTTGTGCTTGCCCATGTCCTTGGGGGCGGTGCTGAACTGCATCGTGTCCGCATAACCCACCATATCGATGGCCAGCGCCACCATTCCCATGCGTGCCTGCGTGATGCACCGAGCCCGCACACTGCCCAGTTCCGTATCCACCAGCCGCCCCTCCGGCCAATGCCCGTGTGGGTTCAACACTGCCGGAAACGGCCCTTTGCCCTGGTTCAACGGCCGGTAAAGATTGCCCGCCAGGAAAAAGCCCGGATAGGTCTCGATCACCACTTTCTCCAGCACATAGCCGTCCATCTCGCGCCGGTCCGTGATCCGAGAGTTCAACGGTGTCTTGGGGGGCAGGGGATACAGTCCGCAACTCACCAGCACATGCGTGCGGATGGCGTCTGCCTCCCGTTGCCAGTCCGCCCGCGATTTCACCTCGGGAAACGTGCGCAAGGTGTTGAGCGTTTTGGGTGCTTGATAACGCTGATCTTTCTCAGCGAGTTGAGCCGCGACCGGTGATGGGCAGAGCAGCGAAATGGCCGTTAGCGCAACCAGCCCACAAAGATTGGACAAACGCACTCGATGGATCATGCCGTGAAGATAATGGAATCCCTTGAGGTGGGGAAGCCCCATCGCGCGCTTGGAGCGCGGGTCTCCGACCCGCAGCAATGCCCCTGAGCAAAGTTGATATTGAAATGTTCGCGGACCTCCGTCCGCAATCTCCTCCCTGTTCATAACTGCCTTCCCACTCCTTGATTGACCGAATTTTCGCCCGCCAGTGCGTTCCGGTTTCTACCGATTCGCACACCGAAAAATCCCTCCTTTTCCGTGAAAAACCAAATTCAAAATCTCACTTTAATATTAAACGGATAACCGCGTGTCGCTGTCCTAGTCAGTATCTGTTATCAGGTTAAACTCCTCCGGCGTTGCATCTCAGGCACTTGCGTTTTACTCAATGGAAACAAATGCTTCCCCATGATGTATCACATCCTCCAAGTTGCCTTCATGGTCAAAGAATAGTTTTGGCGCGGGCAGGAAGATCAGCTTCAAAAAATCTTTCTGGTAATAGATGGTGGTGTCTTCTCTAAAAATTGGATCATAGTATTTGCAGCGAACCCAAAAGCCGTTTTCTTTAACCATCAAATCGAATGTGCATGGGATGTTTTTGACGCGAAAAACATGCTGCTTGCCATCGGTGCGGATATAGATGTCTTCCGTTCGTGAATCCATCATCCCGTCAATTGGACCGGCGTGTGTGGTGAAATCTGAAGGGCAAGCCAGCATCGATGACTTTGGTGCAAACCATAGGTCGTCGGCGTT
>CAZRGY010000574.1:0-2839 GCA_964599715.1 uncultured Verrucomicrobiota bacterium
CCCATCGATGCCGTCCGGAATGCCCGGGTCTCCAGTTCTACCGTCAGGTCGGTCCAAGTGTCCACCTGCACTGAGCGGCGGAAAGTGAGCAAACGGCCCTGCTGCGGAATGGTCGCCCGGATCTCCGTTGGGTTCGGCACCGCCGCGTCCTGCTGCTGGATGATCCGTTCCGCCAGGCGCATCAGCACCGCATTATCATCCGCCGAATTCGCGTCCATGATCTGCTTCGCCTCCTGCTGCGTGTAGTTCAGGTCCTTGCGGTTCCGTAATTCCTTGAGATTCCCCGGTGCCGCCGCGATGTCGCCGTTCACCGTGGCTTGGCGGAAGTTCAATCCCACCAATGCCTGTTGCAGCTTCAGGTTGTGCAACTGCACGCGGGCATCTTCGTTGAACGCATTGTCATGCCCGCTCAATCCATACGCGCTCTGGAAGGCCCGACGCGCCTGTTGCGGATCACCCTTCGCCAGCCACTGGTTGCCCAGGTTCAGCATCTTCTCCGCCGTCTTGGTCTTCTCGCGGTTCAGGTTCATCTCGTTATCCAGATAAGACTGCGCACTCACCGCCACCTGCTCGACGATCTGGGTGTTCTCCTGCAACTGCATCGTGCCGCCCCAATGTTTCAGCTCCCACTTATCATCCAGATACACCTGCCACGCGATGTTCTCCAGCGGCAGATCGAACTTCGGCCCGTGCAACGCCAGATCAAGATGGCTTCCGCCTGCCTTGCCGATGCGGCTGGTGTAGAAGAGCTCCACCGTCGTCGGCTGGTCGGACTTCGATTGCTGCTCCAGCGGCAACAGTATCTTGTCCGCATCCCGCCACGGCCACACGCCCTTCTGATTCACGAACGCGAACCAGAATTGCGCATCCTTCGGCAACGTGAAGTTCAGCAATCGTTTATCGCCCGGCACCAAGTCCATCTTCACCTGCGTCAGCATCACGCCTTCGTCCGAGATCACCGAGGTGAGTGTCACATTGTTCACCCGTGCCGGAAGCAGCTTCGTCGCCTCATGCCGCTCCAGTTGCAACGCCAGTTGATAACCCGGTTCTACCAGTCGATACGTCAGGTTCGCCGTCGCTGCCGGGATGTCCTGTAAGAGCACCCGGGGAATGCTCTGCCACTCGGCTGGCTGCAACGTGTTCGGCAATTGCTGTGCCTGCACCTGCAAACGTCCGCTCGACTGCACCGTCACGTAACCGCGCTGCAGATTCGCATCCACCGCCTGTGCTCCCAGCACCACCGTATTGGTCGCGCCCTCAGTCACCGGCGTCTGCCATGTCGCCTGTAACATATACTTGCCGATGATGCGCCGGTGCAACTTCACCTCCCACGTCTGCCAGCCATTCGTGGCCGTGCCCGCCACTGGCAGGAAATCCGCCACCTGCTCGCCCCGGAAATGCACGCTCTCGGCGTTCGCCGGAATCTGCAACCGCAAGGCTTTCAAGCCCGTGTTCTCGATCTGGTATTGCAAGTTCGCCGCCACCTTCACTTGTGCCTCACTCAAGGTGGCATGTTGCAACCCCGTCACCTGCACCCACGCATCCACCTGCTCGATATCCAGACCCAACGCCCACTGCGGCTGCAACAGACGGAACACCAGCACGCCTTTCTGCCGGATGCCCGATTTCTGCGGGTCCAGTTGCGTGATCCCATCCCGTGTCGCCACCTGCAAGCGCATCCCCTGCTCCGGCACGATGACCAGTTGCCCGCGCTGTTTGCCCGCCTCGCGGAAAGTCACCCGCGGTGCCGCATAGCCATTCGCCGCCTTCGTTCCCGGCCCCGCGAGATTTACGCTGAATTGCGTCTGTCCCTCCGTCTTGCCTTTCAGATGCAGCGTGATGACGCGTCCCTCATCGCTCTTCAATTCCGTCCAGTGCGAGATCGCCGCCCCGTTGATGGACTCCACATCCAGGTTTGGCGGCAGCACGAAACTCACGCGGAAGATGCCTGCACGCGTCACCACCATCGCCGCATTCACCGCCAGCACCGTGCGGTCCTCACCCAGCGACAGCGTCTCTTGCGTCTCCACGCGCACATCCGGTTCCACCGGCGCGGCCTTCAGGCTCACTGTTCCCTGTGAATCTGCTGAACGGAACGCCCTCCGCAACGTCAACCCCGCCACCTGTGAACGTAACGGTGCCAGCACCGACCCCGGGAAATCCTCTAGGTTGATCGGTGAAAGCGCCTCCGTCTTCACGTCCTCCAATTGCACCTCAGAACCCGTCGCGATGCCCACCGAACCAAGTTGTCCCGCCGCCCCATTCACCCGCAGCAGTCCCACGCTCTGCTCAAAAGGCAGCGTACCTGTAGCCACTTGCGAGCGCACGATCAGCGCGAAGGGCCGTGACTGTGCCGGATTCAACCCCACTCGCAACTGCCGCGTATCTGGATCGAACCGCCACAGCGACACCATCGATTTCTTCGCACCGATCGTGGCATCCAACACATCTGTGATGGTTGCCCCCGTCGGCACCGTGAAGACCAGCTCGCTTAATTCACCCTGCGCCGTGCGCACCTCCACGCGATGCACCCCTTCCACCACTCCGGCCACGGGCGTGAAGAGCTGATAAGTCTCCACATAGAACACCGCCTTCTCTGTCTTTACATCACGGCTCCGCGGTTTCCAACCGATCCACGCATTGTCCGCTGGCGCCATCACCAATTGCGTCACCGTCGCCTTGGCATTGCCTGTCTCGCGTTGCACCGAGACCGCCGTGGGCGCCTCCACATCCACATCCAATTCTGGCAACCTCAACGTCACGCGGTTGATGAGTCCGTATTGCGTAGGTAAGGCAAAGCCGCTCATACCCGCCTTCGCCGTCACATGCAGCTGATACT
>CAZRGY010000575.1:0-2839 GCA_964599715.1 uncultured Verrucomicrobiota bacterium
GACCAGGCGGGCATCGATAGCCGCCCTTTCTTTCATCCCTTGAGCTCACTGCCGGCCTATCAATCTTTGTCTGCCGCTCAAATTTCCCGGGAAAAGAACACTGTCACTTACAGCGTTTGTGCCCGGGGAATCAATCTACCTTCAGCACTCGTCTTGGATTCAACGCAAGTCAAGCGGGTGTGCCAGGTCGTGAAAGACTTGTTTCAAGCGCCTGCCCGATAGCCTCCATCCCAGTCCCGCATGAGCAAACTCTTTTCCATCGTCATACCCACCCGCAATCGGCTGGAAACGGCATACTACGCAGTTCGCACTTGCCTCTTTGATCCCAGTGACGATTACGAGGTAATCGTTTTTGACAACGCCAGTGAAATTGCCGTTACTTTTGAATCCTTGGAAATAGATGACCCTCGCGTTGTCATCCACCGGTCCGAGCAGACCTTGCCCATGTTTCAATCGTGGGAGACCGCGCTCTCCCACGCGACCGGCGAGTATGTCATCGTCATCGGTGATGATGATGGCTTGCTGCCGGGCACCTTGCCGACTCTGCGGCAACTGATACCCCGGCATCCGGGCCTGCCCATCCGCTGGAGCTTTGTCAGTTATCATTGGCCCAGCCACCTCTTGCCCTTGAAGCGCGACCGCCTCAAGATTCCGCTCTCCAATGCCGCCTATCTTCTGGATTCTCGGGCAGCCATCAAAGCCGTCACCCAGTTCCGCTTGCAGTACTGGGCCCTGCCCATGCTCTATAACGCCGCCGTTCCCCGGGTGATTCTGGAACGCATCCGGCAGAAATGCGGACAGCTCTTTCTGAGCACCTGTCCTGATGTCGCCTCCGGCCTTGCCATTGCCCATGAATGTGAAACCTATCTTTCCTTGGAATGCCCGTTGACCATTTCCGGGGCTTCCGGCAAGAGCAACGGCGTCGCCAACCTGTCTGCTGCCAATACCAAGGAAACGGCCAGTCGCCCCGTATTCGTCCAGGAATTTGCGGCTCTCAACCGGGCCCACGGAGTGGTCTATCCGCATCCTTCCCTGCCCGCGCTGACCATCATGCCCATCGTGACCGCCAGTTCATTTCAATATGTGCGGGAGAAGCTGTTTCCCGAAGACAACCAACTCCGTCTGGACCTCAAGCAGGTCGTTCAGGCCTGTCTTGACGACATCCTGAGCCGGCCGGCTCCCGAGGCCAAACCGTTACTGGCCACCCTCAAGGAATTCGTACAGACCAAAACCAGCTTGGCTTGGCAAGACCCTTATTTGGCGGAAACAAATGACGTTCTGGGCAACCAGCCACAAGGCAAACCCACTCCGCTGGGTTATGATGAATCGGAGAAAACCCTCATTCTCGACACCGCCCAGTTTGCTGTTCAAGATGTTCATGCAGCCTCCCTACTTGCGGAAAAAGTCCTAGCCTATCAGCGTCAGGGATTCCGTTTGACCATCAAGACACCCCAGCAAAATCTCATCGCCTCCGGCCGGAAATTTTTGTCCGACTTACTGCGCCGTCGCAAAATTCCAGCCATGATCGACTGCGATTAAACTCCTCACCTGTGTGCCGAAAGTAATCTGAAACACTGAAATGCTTTCCGAACTTGCCCATCGCTTTCGTCAGCGGATGATGCTCTGCGATCATCGAGCAGCCAAAGCATTGCGGCGGGTTCATCCCAAGCTTTATCTCCATCTCCGTTGGCCATTCAAGAAACCATACCAGCGACCAGCTTTGACAATCATCCCTCCCGGCGGGGGCTTCGGAGATGAATTGATAGCTTCGGGCGTCATCGCCGAAATCAAAAGGCGTAATCCCGATTGCCAGATCTCATTGATCACTCGGCGGCCAGATTACTGGATCGGCCATCCGCTATTGGCAGGCACCTTGCCAGATACTCCAGAGAATCGAACAAAGGCCACCGTTCTGGCATATCATTACCAGACCCCCACCACGGACAACGCTTTACAGATTGTTGCGGAACGGGTCGGCCTCTTGATTGATACCCTTGTCCCGCAGCCACCCGTGCGGGAGGCCGCTGCGAATCTCCAAGCCACGCTGGCTGCGTTGCCCGGGCCTTATATTCTCATCCAACCAGAAAGCAGCACTTGGACCCCGAACAAGACCTGGCCAGAGAAGTCGTGGCATGTGTTACTCCCCAAACTCCTTGAACTGGCCCCGGTGGTTGAACTTGGCACCCGTTCAATCTTCAACCAGCCTGTCGACCACCCAAACTTTGTTTCCCTTGCCGGTAAATCTGCGCCGGAAGATCTGGCTTGGATTTACCAACGTGCCCGATTGTATCTCGGTCCAGACTCCGCTGGCATGCATCTGGCAGCTGCCTTTCAAATCCCGGCAGTGATTCTGTTCGGGGGCTATACCATCATGGAAAACTTTCCCTACCCGACAAATATTCCTTTAACGGCACCAACAGACTGCGCCCCGTGCTGGCTTCGGTCTCCCTGTCCTTATGAATTGAAATGTTTACGTGGCATTGGACCAGATCAAGTCCTGAAAGCCGTCCGCGAAATCCCCGCCAAAACCTAGGCCCCTCAATCCAGCTTAAACACCACGTCACAATGCGATTCTGGCATCTGGTGCAGCCTGAGTTTAGTCTTCATGTGATAAGGCGTGTACCCATGGCCGAGAAAGAAATTCCAAAGGTTTGAAACCCCATTCTCCAATTTGGAAAGCTGGTCTATGTTGAACTCAACGATCCAGATTTCAGGCGGGTGTTTCTGCATCAACTCCGATGCTCCCTTCAACACCTCAAACTCAAAACCTTCGACATCCATCTTCACCATGCGGATGAAAGGCTGGCCCCATCGCTCCCAAAGCGCATCCAACCGGAGC
>CAZRGY010000576.1:0-2826 GCA_964599715.1 uncultured Verrucomicrobiota bacterium
CACGATAGCCCAAAGGAGCCTTGACCGGCAGAATGGGAAAATCTGGGTGGAAAGTCTGAAGGGAAAGGGTTCCACATTCTATGTATCCTTGCCTGCCTGCCCCAAGTAGGGCTTAATGGAAGAGTGCAGAACGCTCCGATAGTGCTCATCGCTGAAGATGACGAGGGTCACGCCATCCTTGTCCAGCAAACCCTTAGAGACGCCGGTCTGGGCAATCCCATCCATCATTTCAAGGACGGCCAGGCGATCTTGGACTACCTTTTTCGCCGCGGGTCCGGCCCTCACCGGGAGAAGGACCATGCCTATGTACTGCTGCTCGACATCCGCATGCCCAAGGTCAACGGCGTCGATGTACTGCAGCAGATAAAAGCCCATCAGGAACTCCGCAAGCTACCGGTCATCATGCTCACGACCACCGATGATCCGCGGGAAGTGCTCCGGTGCCATGAAATGGGTTGCAGCGTATATATCCAGAAGCCGGTGGATTACGACAAGTTTTCAGAGGCGATCCGGCGGCTGGGCCTGTTCATCATGTTGTTGCAGGTACCGCCGGTGAACGGATACCCCTAATCTCGCCCGCGCATGACCGCGACGCCGGTGACACCCACTATTCTCGTCGTTGATGACGATGTGGGCCTGCTCGTCCTCGTCGAGGCGGCATTGGCGGCGGAACAATGGCGGGTGGCCACCGCCGCATCCGGTTCCGAAGCGTTGGCCTGGTTGCAGAGGCACACCGCCGATCTGCTGTTGCTGGATCTCAAACTGAGCGACATCGAGGGACGCGAACTCATCGCCAAACTGAACGAGGCGGGGCATAAGATCCCGTTCATCATCGTCACCGGCCAGGGGGATGAACGGGTGGCCGTGGAGATGATGAAGCGCGGTGCGCTGGATTACCTCATCAAGGACATCAACTTCCTCGAGTTCGTGCCCACCGTGGTGCGACGTGTACTGGCCCGGCTGGCGGACGAAAAACGGCTGGCGGAAGCCGAGGCGGAAGCGAGCCGGAGCTGGTCGCTAATCCGGGCAGTGCTCAACTCGCTGACCGCCAACATCGCCGTCCTGGACCGGGAGGGAAATATCATCGCCGTGAACGAGCCCTGGCATAAATTCGCCATGGCAAATGGCAGCTCTTCCCTCGGGAGAACTGGTCTGGGTGCCAACTACCTTGAAGTCTGCCAACGGGCCGTCATCGGGCAGGAGCGGGGAGCGGCGGAGATGCTTGACGGCATCAAGATGGTGATGGCACATGCCAGCCCCGCCTATTCTGTCGAGTATCCCTGTCATTCGCCGGATGACAAACGCTGGTTCACGATGACCGTGACCCCGCTTTCAGAACCTGGTGGCGGCGTGGTCATCTCGCATACGGACATCACCCGGAGCAAGCAGGCCGAAGCGTTGGTGCGGGAGGAGCGGGATTTCAGTTCCGCAGTGCTGGATACCGCCGGTGCCCTGGTCATTGTGCTGGATGAGACCGGGTGCGTCGTCCGGTTCAACCGGGCATGCGAGCAGGTCACCGGCTTTGCAGCCGCGGCGGTGGTCGGAAAACCCTTGTGGGATTTGCTCCTGCCGCCTGAAGAGATCAAAACGGTGAAGGCGGTGTTCGCGCGGCTGCAAAAAGGGCTGCCCTCGAGCCATTTCGAGAACTGCTGGATGACGAAATCCGGGCACCGGCGCATGATCGCGTGGTCCAATACCATCCTGACCAGGCCAGATGGCACAGTGAAGTATGTCATCGGCACCGGCCTTGACATCACGGAACGTAAACAGGACGAACAGCGGCGACAGTTGCAGTACGAGATATCCCGCCTGCTGGCCGCTTCAGAACCGATCTCCGAAACGATTCCCAAACTGCTGGATGTCGCGATAAAATCGTTGCAGTGGGAGGTAGGCGAATTTTGGGAGGTTTCCGGGGAGCCGGAGCGGTTGAGGATGGTCTATGCCAGGCGGGCTCCCAAAAAGCAACTGGCCGCCTTTGTGAAGAGCAGCCAGCGGCTGGCACTGCCGGTTTTTGACGGGCTGGCGGGGCTGGTAATGGCCACCCGCAGGGCGCAATGGATACCGACCCTGTCCGAGTGTTCGCACATGGCCCGCAAACGGGAGGCGAGTCTGGCCGGTCTGAATTCCGCGCTGGCTTTTCCCATCCAGCTTGATCATGAGATACAGGGGGTGATGGTTTTTCTGACCCGCCGTGTCACCGAACCGGATGAGGATTTGCTGCAGATGTTTGCCAGTCTGGGCAGCCAGATCGGACAATTCATGGAGCGCAAACAGGCCGAGGAGGCGCTGCGTGAAGCCAATGAGTTCAGGGATCAGGTGACCAACGGTGCCCAAGCTGGAATCATCGTATGTGACCGGGAGGGCCGGCTGGTTGTCTGGAATCCTTTCATGGAGGAGATCAGCGGGTATGAAGCCATGGCGATGGTCGGCCGGCCGGCGGTGGAAGCATTGCCATGCGCGCAGGGAAAGCATTTTGGCAAGCTGTTCAAGCGGGCATTGGCCGGCGAAGTCTGCGAAGCCATCGACATTCCCTTTGACCATCCCGAAACCGGCAAACGCTGCTGGACCACCGCGCACTTCGCACCCTGGCGGGATGCCCGGCAGAAGATTGTCGGCGTGATCGTGGCGATCCGGGACATCACCGAGCGGCGGCGGCTGGAGGCGGAACTGCTGGAGATCAGTGACCGGGAGCGACGACGCATCGGACATGATCTGCATGACGGGCTCGGACAGCAGTTGACCGGGCTGGAAATGAAGAACTATCTATTGCTGGAATATCTGGCGGAGACGGACCTGACCGCCATGCGGGAACAGCTCCAGGAGCAG
>CAZRGY010000577.1:0-2815 GCA_964599715.1 uncultured Verrucomicrobiota bacterium
GAGCGTGGTTCCGGTATGGTGGTGCTCGCCCGTTTTCCCGGCGCGGTTCCGGCCGATGCGACGTTGATCCTGACACCGGCCACCGGCCAGCCGCAACGCATCACCCTGACGAAGAATCTGAACGACCCCATTTACGGCGCCAGTCTGCCTTCGGTGCAGGGCGATCTGAAGTATGAGATCGAGTATGGCAATACCAAGACACGCGAATTCGCGGTGAAGGTGTATGAACACCCTTCATTGCTGCGTGCCGATGCCACGTTGAAGTATCCCGAATACACGGGGCTGGCTGAGCGCAAGGTGGAAGAGACCCGGCGCGTGAGTGCGGTGGAAGGCACGCAGACCGAGTATGTCTTTCAACTCAACAAGGCGGTGACGGAGGCCCACCTGAAGGCGGCGAATGGCGAGGAACTCGTGCTCAAACCCGTAGGCACGCAATCGAATATCTGGGTGGCAAATTTTCCGTTGGTGAAATCAGCACGCTACAAACTGTTCCTGCGTGATGCGGATGGTCGCACCAACAAATCTCCGGATGAGGTGGTGTTGAATGCCATCGCCAACAAAGCGCCGGAGATGAAACTCATCGCGCCGAAAGGCGACCCGCGTGTCTCGCCGCTGGAAGAGTTGCGTTTCGAAGCCCAGCTGTCGGATGATTTTGGGGTGAAATCCTTTGGCCTGGCTTACAGCCTGGCAGGAAATGAGCCGAAATTTGTCGAGTTGGGCAAAGACGCGGCCGCGAATCAAAAGAAAGTCTTCCAGCATCTGCTGGCGATGGAAACCCTCACTGTAGAACCGGATGAAGTGGTTTCCTATTTCGTCTGGGCGGATGACTATGGTCCCGATGGCCAGATACGGCGTAACTATGGCGACATCTATTTCGCCGAGATCCGGCCGTTTGAAGAGATCTTCCGGCAGGGACAATCAGGTGAGGGTGAAGAAGGTGGTGAGGGCGGTTCCCAGTCCATGCAGCAACTTGGCGACCTGCAGAAGCAGATCGTGATCGCGACCTGGAAATTGCAGCGGCGCGAAACCAAGGCCACACCTTCAGCGCCGTTCAAGAAGGACGTGGAAGCCATCCGCCTCTCGCAAGAGCAGATGTTGCGGCAGACCGAAGAGAAGGCCGGTGAAGTTTCGGATGAGCGGCTGGCTAAGTATGTGGACCAGGCGATCAAGGAGATGAAAAAGGCGGTGGAGCAACTGGGACAGGCGGAAGAAAAGAACTCGGCCAAGCCCTTGCCCCTGGCGTTGTCCGCAGAGCAGTCGGCGATGCGGGCGCTGGCAAAATTGCAACCGCGCGAATCGCAAGTTTCCCAAAGCAAGAAGAAGGGCGGCGGGGGCGGTGGTGGTGGAAAACAGAAACAGCTCGACCAGCTGGACATGAAGCAGGCTGAGGACCGGTATGAGAAGGAGAAGCAGGCCACCGCGATGCAGAATGAGCAGCAGAAGGAACAGTTGCAGTTCCTGAACCGCCTCCGTGAGTTGGCCCAACGGCAGGACGATCTGAACGAGCGCCTGAAAGAATTGCAGACGGCTCTTCAGGAGGCGAAGACCGAGGAGCAGAAGAAAGATATCGAGCAACAGTTGAAACGGCTCCGTGAAGAGGAACGCCAGATGTTGGCGGATGCTGATGAGTTGCGCCAGAAGATGGAGCAAAGCCAGAGCGCGCAGCAGATGGCCGAGACGCGGGAGCAACTCGATAAGACACGCGAGGACATTCGTCGGGCTTCCGAAGAGATCGAGAAGGGTGCTGTATCACAAGCTTTGGCGGCAGGCACCCGGGCGCAGCGTGACTTGGAACAGATGAAGGAAGATATCCGCAAGCAGACTTCCAGTGAGTTCTCCGAGTCCATGCGCAACATGCGTGACGAGGCCCGCCAGTTGGCCGAGAAGCAGGAACAGTTGGCCCAAGAGATGCGGAATGAAAAAGCGGGTACCCGCAAGAGCCTGACCGACTCCGGCAACAAGGAAGAGGTCACCAAGGGGTTGGAGCAACAACGCGAACGCTACAACGAATTGGTGAAGGATATGAAAGAGGTCACGCAGGCGGCCGAGATCTCGGAGCCGCTGCTGGCGAAACAGCTTTATGAGACCGTGCGCAAGGCGGAGCAGGAGAAGACGGATAATCTGTTGGAGATGACCAGCGAACTCTTCAAGCGCGGTTTTGCCCCACAATCGAAGGAGTATGAAGAGCGCGCGCGAGCCTCGCTGGATCAGATGCGTCGAGGCGTTGAGAAGGCTGCCGAGAGCGTCTTGGGCGATGAGGTGGAAGCGATGCGTTATGCCGAGCGGCAATTGAAGAACTTGTCGGAACAGCTTGAGCGCGAGATCGCGAAAGCGAATCCTGCCCTGGCCCAAGCCGGTCCAGGAACGCGTGACCCGTTCTCCACCAACCGTGTCGGCGTGGCTGCCGGAGGCAGTTCGACTAACCGGTTGGCGGGAGGCACGAATCAATTGGCGATGGCGGGTGGCCAGTCACCGCAAAAGGGCAAGGAAGGCCAGCGTCCGCAGGCGGGGCAAAATGGCGACGGCAAATCACCTGACGGCAAACAGGGTGATGGCAAAGATGGACAACCCGGTCAGCAAGGACAGAAGGGGAAACAAGGCGCGGGACAACAGCCCGGCGAAGGTGATGGTCAGGGCCAGAAGCAGATGGCCAATGCCCAAGGCCAGAAGGGTAAAGGCAAGGGGCAAGGTCAGGGTGAGGGAGAAGGCGAAGGAGAACAACCGGGACAAAAGGGTAATGCCAAAGGCAGGGGACAAGGTGAGGGCGAGGGAGAAGGGCAGGGTGAAGGACGCGGACAGGGTGGCGAGCGTCAGA
>CAZRGY010000578.1:0-2805 GCA_964599715.1 uncultured Verrucomicrobiota bacterium
GTCCGCGGTATCGGCATACGAACTGGCTGACTGCTATCGTGAGGTATGGAATCAGAGTTGGCAGACAAAGGATATGAACCCAGACCCGGAGAAGTTACAAAACTTGTGGCAAAAGCTGGGATCTGAATTGGGCCGCAATGTGTACGAAGGTAATCAGCAAGTGATTCAAAGGCTCAGAGCGGAACGCCCGGGAGTGGAAGCCCAGCTGAGTCCGTGGTTGCGGGAACAGGGGCGCCTGCGATTGCAAAACGCCCAGCGTGAGCAGCTCGAGCAAATGAAGAAAAAGCAGGCGGAGTTTATGGCTAAAATCAAGGAACAGCAAAGCCAGAGGAAGAAATATACCAAGGAGGAACTGCTCGAAATTTTTCGTAATCGACCTTCCCCAACAGCAACTGAAGTGCCCATTCCTGTGTCAGTGACAACTGGCCCAAGTCTTAGCCTTGGTAAGGTGACTCAAAGTGCTGATCTTGAGTTCAGCAAGTTCTGGCAGCTGCCGACCCGCTTTGCCGGTGAAACTAATGACGTGCTGACTACTATCTTGGCCTTGGACACTTATGAGAATGATATCTTGCTCGATGTTTCACGCCCAGCCCGGAACAGTTTGAGCCGCCACTGGCTGCGTTTGAATCTGGAGACGATGGCCTTAGAAGCCATCATTCCACCACCCGCCTTGGCGGGAGAGATGCTCCCGGGTTATCTGGAACTGGAGCGGCGCGCGCGTGATCATAAGCTTATCCGCTTGGGAGATCAGCTCTACCGTCTATCGCAGAAGGGCATGTTGCGTTATTCCCTGTCATCAAGAACGTGGGAAGCAATCCCCATGGCTTTGCCGGGGTACTGTCGGTTGCATGTGGCTGGAAAATGGCTGTTGGCCAGCAATCATGAGGGCCTTTACTTGATTGATCCAATCAACCGCACATTCAGCATCCTGGCGAGCATGCGCCGTCGCCCTGCTGAGTCTCCGATCGATAACTTCTCCAAAGTAGAATTGAGAGACTTCGCTCCTTTGGGGGCAGATCACATTGTCTTTGATGTGAACCAAAAGCTGTACTTGTTACAGGTCACCAAGAAAAAGTGGCGTGAACTCGTTCCACCCGCACATTATCAAGGCCGGCTCAAATCGATCGGTGATACGGTTCTTTTTGAGACACAGGATCGCTATGGCTTGGGCGGGTATATGCGGATGTCCGGACCTGATGGCAAACTGAAGCCCTTTCTGGAAGCCAACGTCATGGGGGCGCCTTCGGTGCATGCGAAGCTGACGGATGATGGCGAGGCAAATCCTCGATGGTTTATTGCGGGAAAGAAGAAGGAACAATGGCAGGATTTTTTCAACCTGGATGTCTTACCTCACGGGAACAACCTTTTGGTTTCATTGCGCCCTGCTGCGCTGGCTTCTGAAACTCCGAAACAGTCTGCACAGAATGTCGGCAGTTTGTTTGTGTGCATGCCAGGCCTTACTGAGCCCATACAGATCACCCCACAGCCTGCAGTTTTGTCTGCTGCTGTGGGAAAGTATGGCCAAAGCAAAGGTATCGGATTGTATCTGACAGGCCATTATCTGATCGCCGCACCAGACAACGGTTCCGGATTATGGCTGGTACCTGTTCACCGGATAGCCCAGGAGGCTGAATCTGGGCGTGTTCATCTTAAGGCAATGACGGATTTACTGTTGGCTTCGCCTCCGGTCCATCCATGGCTGCAAAAACTACGCGATGAGCAGAAGGCTTATTGAACAGTAGCATGAAAAAGCTGAGCGCATATTTTAAGAACTGGGGGCCGATTAGCCGTTACTCGTTTGCTTTGCTGCTTACATTATCTTTGTTGCCCATCTGGTGTGCTCGTGCTGCCGAAGCTCAAAAAGATTGGTCTCTCACCGAGATTGAAGCCAAATGGAAATCATACCCTCTGGAAGAGGTAATCGCAATTGCCGAGGGAGGAGAGGTCACCGCCCAACACTATCTGGGGTATTTCTATACTGAAGGCAAAGGCGGTACCGTGGATTATCCAGAAGGGAGAAAATGGTATCTCAAAGCTGCAGAACTAAAATTCCAAAACTCGATCAATAATCTTGGGGTTATCTATCTTTATGGCCGTGGAGTGGCCAAGGATCTGCACGAAGCCCAAAAATACTTTCAGCTTGCCGCGGAGCAAGGGGCAGCTGTCTCTCAAGAAAATCTGGCCCGCCTTCTTTTGTATAACGGCTCTAATCCATCACCAGAAGAAGTCGCCGAAGCCATGATGTGGTTGAAAAAGGCTTCGGATGGTGGATTAGGCAGCGCACAGGTGCTGTATGGTTACCTCTTGATGTATCCGGCTGCTGGAGGCAAGCAGGATTCAGAGCAAGCCATAAAGATATTAGTGTCAGCTGCTGCCAGCGGGCATTTGGATGCTTATCGTCAACTAGGAAACATCTATCTGGACTCACGATTTTCACAGAAAAATGAGCAAACGGCCGTCCGATATTTTCAAACGGGCGCCGATCTGGGCGGTGCCTCATGCCAGTCAGCATTGGGATGGGCTTATTTCAATGGTGTCGGAGGCCAACAAAGTCAGGAACTAGCGATTGAATGGCTGATGAAGGCGGCACAACAGCAATATGCCTACGCTTATCATAACTTGGGAAGAATCTATTCTGGTGAGGGTCTGGCCAAACCATCGAAGAACTTCCGTCCTGATTATGAGAAGGCTTGCGAGTGGTTTAAAAAAGCGGCTGCAGCGGGTAATGGAGATTCGGCCCATCTATACGGAAAAATCATCTGTCTTGGTCTGATCCCCTGGAAATCAAAAACGGACGCCATTCCG
>CAZRGY010000579.1:0-2803 GCA_964599715.1 uncultured Verrucomicrobiota bacterium
CAGCACGATCTTGCGTCCGAAATTGCGCGGCTCGCCTTTGGCGGGGGCAGCTTTGTCTTGGGCCAAGACGGGCAAAGCGGCGGTGAGCAACAGGCTAAGGGTTAAGATTCGCATAGTTCTGATGATGACAATTGAACACCGCAGCTGGCAAGGGGTTGCTTTGAGGTTGTCTCCTTATGATTTATCCCGGAGGGATGAGAGCGTGTAGCCGGTGGTTGAGCGAGATGCGAGCGATACCACCGGCACTATGCGCCCATGGCATCGCACCCCGGAGCGGGTGCTAGCAGGCAGTGGGCTCTATGCGCTGGCACCCCTGCCGGGGTGCTTGGGTATTTGGGGACGTGACCGGTGGTGTCGCCCGGTGTGCGGGCTAACCACCGGCTACATGCTTCCAAGCCTCCGGCTTGAAGGAAAACGGGAAGAGGAAACAGCAGCCATCAATCACCATCCGGGCAAAGCATGGTTGAGGAGAGCGCGGTCAGGTTATTCTTTTTTTGAGCTCCACGTGCCGAAGACGTAGTCGGAGGCTTTGGCTGAGGTGTGGCAATCGACACAGGAGGCGATGCGGCCGCTTTCGATCTTCTTCGGGTTCTCGAAGTAGAAGTATTCCCAATCACCGTTGGCTGGATCGTAGCCGGGTGGGCGCTTGATCATGCCGCCCACGCCGTTGTCGGCGGGCTTGGTCATGTCATTCCCGGACGAATCAAAATAAAGGAGGATGGATTTGCGTTTGATGATCACCGAACCGACGGGATACGGCGGGGCACGATTGGTAAAGGACTTGGCGGCCGGATCGTTCATGTAGATGAGGATGGCGGTATGCGCGTGCGGACCGTGTTTTTCCCGGGCCTTTTCCACCTGTCCCACACTGGCGCCGACGCAGAGCATGGCCAGTTCCGGGTTCACGAAGACTTCTTGGGCCGTAATCTTGTGGTAGTTGGTGTAGTTGAGGGCGACATCCGACACCTTGATGGATGGAGTGGAACAACCGGAGTGACCTAGGCTGAGGACCACCAAGCAGGCTGATACAACGATGCCGGTGTTGATGGCTTGGCAGCGACGTTTACGGGGTTCAGTCATGGTGATATTCCCTCCAGTCTGCGGTCAGCCCTTCAGCAAAATCTCCGAGATTTTTCAGGAGGAGGTTATGTAGCTTGGCTTGCATATCCTTGGGCGTTGAGTTCAGTTAACTCTGCTGGGTTTTGTTAGTCAAACGGGAAGGAGTTCAGCCGCCCCGCCGGGGCGGGCCGAAGTTCGGCTTCCATATTAATTAGCTATCCACGGGTTCCCGTTGGTCACCAGTGGCTACCTGCATACGCCCCTCTGGGGCTAAGGGATGGGTTGAGTGGATGGCCGATCGAAAATAGCCGAGTGCCGAGAAGACACGAATTTCACGGATTGGGACTAATTAGGGATAGGAGAGGGAATTGGGGTGGTTTTCTACGAATTATTTTGGGGGATTATCGTTTTTAGGGGCCGCCCCTCAACACAACCACCTCTCTTTCAGCGAGTTATGCCAGTTTTAATTATTTTTCAGAAAAGGGGACCATGGACAGCGGTTGTCCGGGGTCCCCTGCTATCGTCTGAGGTATGAAGATTGAAATAGGCAGGAAGAATGGGGACGGAGGCGGAGAAGCGGGGAAGGTCTCGCGGCAGGGATGCCGCGGAACCCGCAGGCTGGAAGCCTGCGCTACCAAAGGGGTCGAGGCGTCGAGCCGCCTCGTGACAAAGCGGAGTCAAGCCTCCGCACTCCACATAGGGAGCAGGCGGGACGCCTGCGAGACGGCCCGCAGGATGCGGGCGCTACGGTTTATGAGGGCAAATCGAGGACGAAGGACGACGACGCCCCGACCTGTAGGCGCGGGGTTCAGGACGATTACGAGAGAAAGGGCGCGAAAATGTCACGAAATCGGGCTTTGACTGGGAAAATGCTTTCGCTATTCTGCCCGACCAATTTTGTTAAGGTGATTTTATGGCTAAATTGACGGTCAATGATCTGAATGTGCACGGCAAGCGGGTGTTTGTACGGGTGGATTACAATGTGCCGATGGAAGAAAAGGATGGCCAGATGGTCATCAATGATACCACGCGCATCAAGGAAACGCTGCCAACGCTGGACCTGCTGGTCAAAGGCGGGGCCAAGATCATCCTGGCCGCACATCTCGGCCGCCCGAAGGGGCAACGCGAGCCATCCATGTCCCTGCGTCCGGTAGCCACGAAGCTGGCAGACATGTTGGGCCGTCCGGTGGCGTTCGTGGATGATTGCATCGGTGACAAGGTCGCACAGACGGTGGGGGCGATGAAGGAAGGCGACATCCTGGTGCTGGAGAACGTTCGTTACTACAATGAGGAAGAGGCGAATGACGCGGCTTTTGCCGAGAAATTGGCCGCCAACGCCGATATCTATGTGAATGACGCCTTCGGTGCGGCGCATCGCGCGCATGCTTCCACGGCGGGTATCGCAGCCGTCATCGCCAAGCGCGGTGGCCAGTGCGCTGCGGGTCTCTTGATGGAGCGTGAGTTGAAGTTTTTGGGTGACGAGCTGGAGAATCCGGCGAGCCCGTTTGTGGTGATCTTGGGCGGCGCGAAGGTGTCCGATAAGATCAAGGTAATTGATCGCCTGCTGGAGAAGGCGGACACGATTTTGATCGGCGGCGCGATGGCGTATACGTTCAAGCTCGCGATGGGTTATCAGACGGGCAAGTCGCTGGTGGAGAAGGACGCGACGACCGTGGCAGTGCGTGCATTGGCGAAGGCGGCGGATCGTGGTGTGAAGTTCCTGTTGCCGACGGATAACATCATC
>CAZRGY010000580.1:0-2788 GCA_964599715.1 uncultured Verrucomicrobiota bacterium
ATGTCTGCAAATAGATTGTTCACATGTCAACAATCTATTTGTAGCTCGCGCAAGAGCGCCTTTTACCGGAAAGACATTGACCCCGCCTTTCGAAGGGCAGAGAGTCAATGTCAGACACACCCCCTATCGCTATGGACTCATTTATCAACCTCTTCGAAGGGCAAGCCACATGGCCTGTCGCCAAAGGTAGTGCAGTCATCAAGCAAGGAGACAAGCAGGGACGCTTGTTCGTGCTCGCCAAAGGTTCCGTGGAGGTGTTGGTGCATGGGACGGCCATCTGCACCATTGCCAAACCGGGAGCGGTGCTGGGTGAGTTGTCAGCGCTGTTGGGCACGCCACATAACGCCACGGTGAATGCGCTGGAGGATTCGGAATTTTACGTCATCGAAGATGCCGAGAAGTTTCTCGCCAGTAATCCGGAAGCCGGACTGTTTGTGGCCAAGGTGCTGGCCAAACGACTCTCGCATCTCGACAATTACTTTGCCGACCTGAAGAAAGAATTCTTCCGGGTGACGAACAGCGCCCAGTTGCTGGCGGCCCGGCAGATATCCGGCGCGGATGCCATGTCTGCCTTTTGGGAGAAGGCCGAGCAAGGTCTCGCCAAGCACCGGCATCATATCAGCTAGGTAAACTGTCGCGGGCTTAGTAGTCGTAGAGCCCGCTGTCCTGTGTGTAGCCGCCGCTGCCTTTGCCGCCTTCTGGTCCGCCCATCCAGTCGCCGAGTACATCGCCCATATCGGCCTCGATCTTCTCGGGGTCTTCCCCTTGCTCCAAGCGTTTGATGGCGACATCCAGTTCCTTAGGTACGGAACCGGCGGGCATGATGTCCTTCATCTTCTTCATCATGTGCGCGATGTGCCGGGGATTGTTCTCATCCATGGAGCCCATATCGCGCTCCATCTCGCTCATCACCTTTTGCACGCGTGGATCGTCGAAGTTCGGCATCGTCATGTCACCCGCTTCACCCATGCCAGGTGCCGCTGGTTCCGTCGCGCCCTTGATCATCGCGAACCGGCTCAGCTCCTTCACCATCTTCTTGTTGCCGCACTTGGGGCAGACGGGCAGGCGGTCGGGATTGATGCGCCTGGACAGGAAGTTGAAAATCTTCCGGCATTTCGGGCAGGCATATTCGTAAATGGGCATAGTTACGTGTTAGGAATATAGCCGCAAAGAGGCGCAGAAGGCACAAAAATCCTACCGGTATTTTCCAATAGCGCAGATCCATTAAGGAGTATATTTTCAATTCAAAGAGTGAAAAACCAACCCAACAACCCTAAGTGAAACTAGTGCCTGGTCCAAAATCTGTTAGCTAAACATCTTGCATGAAGACGACTTCGCCACGATTTCGAGTATTGCTTTGGGTGTTCGGTGGAGTCTTGATTGCACTGCTGCTGGTATCACTCGTAACTACTAGGTGGCATAAGGGTGCTACTGCACAATTTTGCGAGCAGTGCGGCATACGACTCTGGATCACATCTGATCATCCTGTTGAATCAAATCCGCAGTCATCTGAGGAGCGAAGCCTTGAGGATACTGATTTATCCCGTTGGTTTAAGGCTCATATCAGTCCCGACTGTGAGCACAAATGGCGTTTTAATCATTCTACAAGTTACGTCTATTTGAGTATTGCAGGGCGGCAGGTTTGGAAGATTTCAGGAGTGGCGGGCTCATATCCGACACCGCCGATTATTCTGCAATTTGATCGTGAGAAGGCTCAAGTTGAGAGTCTGTATCGCGAGAGTCCGGAGAAATGTACAAGTTATATCCGTAGCCGATTACAATGGAAAACAGATGTCACGGAGTGATTGTAGTCGTGTTAGCCGAAGCTATGCAGGGCTTTTTTGAGCCAGCGTAGCAGGTTGCCGATGTATTCTTTGATTCTTCCTTATTTCGCATGGCAATTTGCGAAATTTGTGCAGCGGCCAATCCCCTTGCGGTGCGGATGCCCAGATTAATTCAACTGGTCAGCCTCCACCTCAAGTCCCTAACCTTCATCATCAGCTCCTAAATTTAGTGCTGCCCTTCAAGAAATAACAAAAAAGCCCCGACCCATCGGGCCGAGGCTTATGGATCAATTTTTGCCGTGAATTACGCCCCGATGACATCCTTCAACACATTCATCTGAGACGCCGCCCGTTCCTCTACGTAAGCCATGGCTTTCTTCACCTTGGCTTGTGCGGCCGGGTAGTCTTTGTGGATGCCCATGAGGATCTCGAACATCTTCGTCGCGGGTGTGGCGTCGAACTCGGGGGCCCATTCTTCAAGGCCGATGTCTTTGAACATCCAGCATTTCGGCGAATGAAATTCCGAGAAGGTGTGCATCATGGGCGTGCCCATGGCCAATGCCATGATGGGCGTGTGCGGCTCGTGACAGATCACGGTGTGGGCGCAGGCGTAGAAGGAGCAGGCTTCGTCCACATTCCAGAACTCATCGAAGTTCACCACGTGCTTCTTCAATTTGTCCGGCAGCGGGTCGTAGACGAACTTCTTGTTATACTCCATCTCCTTGTACACCTCAGGCGCGATCACCACCTTATATCCCGTCTCCTTCACCCACATCGCGATGAGGTCCTGATAGACTTTCGCCCGGCGTTTATCGTCGGCGATGTTCTCCGGGGTGGGGTGAAGCGGATTCAGTTTCTGCGGCCGTTTGTCATCCACTCCGGGACTGGTGGGGGTGTGGGTGCGGAGTTGAAGCGTGATGAACTTCTTCGGCTCCAAGCCGTGCTTCTTCATCCGCGCGAGCGCCTTCTCTTCATCGCGCACATCGATGCCAAAGCAGCCATCG
>CAZRGY010000581.1:0-2784 GCA_964599715.1 uncultured Verrucomicrobiota bacterium
CACCGCCGACCAATCCCAAGTGTTCCGTGCTGAGATAATCCACGGAAATGGAGCGAGAGGTGCTGCCGGTCCGAGAGACATCGATTGTCGCCGTGCCTCCATTTTCCGTTACCGTATAACGAGGCTTGCTGAAGGAAACAAATGTCGGCTCGAAGTCATCATCCACAATGCTGACCGTGGCCGTCGAACGCCCCAAGGCGATACCCACAGGAATGACTTCACCTTCCAGTGAGAAGAGCGCCTGCCCGCCTAGTCGCAAGTTCGACTTCGGGTTGATCAGGCGCGTCGTAAACGTCTCATCACCTTCAATCAAACTGTCATTGACGATGGGGATTTCAACCCGGGACAGACCGAGCACCTGGTTATTGGCCCCAGACCGGGACTGGCTGACCATCCGTGATGTGGTCCAGAAACTTCTCCAGTTCGGTGTCGTATTGGCCGGAGTACCGTAATCCAAAGTGTCAAGGGCCGTGCCAGGGACAGCTGCTGCCTGCTGGGTAAAGAACTCTGCCTGCACATCAGACAAAGCGAGGGTATCCGGATCCGTATTATCGCGGGATAGCGTCACGAAGAGGAGTGATGAGTTCTCATCCACCGAGTATAGTGAGGAGGTGAAACCAATGTTGCCAGGTCCCGGAGTGGCACCGCCTTTGACACGCGCGATATTGCTGCGATTGCGCATGTCATCACGATTTTGCCAGAAGGGGGTGGCGATCGGGTTGTCCTGTCCGTCACGCCAAGGGCTCGCGGTGGTCGGGGAAAGAATCAGCCGCGGATCCGTGTTCCGGGTGCCGCCACCCACGCGCTGGAATGAACCACCGATGATGATGTCCCCATTATTCTGGAGTGCCATGGAACGTACGAAAGGTTTGGCCTCAGCCATAATGCTGAAACGCATGGGCAGACCGGCGAAATGATTGTAAGCGATGTCCAAGAATGAAGTATCCAGATAGCCACTGGAAAGGAGACGTGCGTAACCGGCACGGCGCACGAAGTTGTAATTACGGAAGAGACCGCCAAGCAGCACGCGGCCGGAGGCATCATACTTCGCCGTGAAAACAGTGTCATCGGCACCCACACCCACATCGAAGTTGGTATCCACGGAGCCGTTGGCATTGAGTTGAGCCACCCGCGGACGGGCAAGAAGGTCCACGGTCGTGAAATCACCACCGATGATCACCACCCCGTTGTTCTTCACATCCACCGCGTACACTGTGCCATTAGCACCACTACCCACATTAAAATTCGGGTCCAAACTGCCACCCGGCCCCAAGCGGGCGATCCGGTTCACCGGTTGGCCGTTATAGCTGGTGAAATTACCGGCGATCATGATGTAGCCATCCAGCCCCAAGCCACCGGTGTTCTCTAATATCTTCACTGCGTAGATCGGACCGTTGGCCCCAGTGCCGCTGTTGAAGCCCGAGTCAATGGCACCGGTGGAGGTCAGCCGTACGATCCGGTTCAAGGTCTGCCCTGCAAAACTGGTGAAGTCACCGACCGCCACCACTTTACCCGCATGCGCACCGTTCTGATGCACCGCCAAAGCGCGTACCGGCGTCGCTGCCGGATTGCTGATACCCGCCCCGACGTTGAAGGTGCCATCCATTGTGCCGTTACTGTTCAGACGCGCAATGCCTCTCGCTTGGGTGGAATTGTACGAGTTGAATTTACCCGCGATATAGGTCTGGCCGCCGGAGATGGCGATGCTCAGCACCGAGGAATTGGGGCCGGTGCCGACCTGATAAGTCGTGTCCAAGTCACCATTGACATCGAAGCGGGCCAGACGCGCATAACGCGTGTCCGTGTTCACCGCCGTGAAGTCACCGCCAAAAATCGCTCCCTGCGTACCATCAACGGCCACTGCATGTACTTGATCGTTCGCGCCCGGGGTCGGGTTGAACGGAGGAGACGACAAGTTGAAATAGTCACGGTTGTAGCTCGAATCCACCGCACCGGCAGGCATTTCTGCATCAATTCGATTCTCGGCCACAATGGTCAAATAGCAATGATCCGTTTCACCCGGAGTCCCCGTCTGCCCACTGACCAAGAAGAGGTCGATACGTAAATCCTCGTTAAACTCAGCCAAGGTATCATCAAGGATCGGCACCGTGATCGTCAGTTCAGTGACGCCCTGCCCCCAAGTCAAAGTGCCGCTTACCGGAGTGAAATCGCTGCCAGGAGTCGCGTAATCCGAGCCGGAATCCAAGGGGAAGACATTATTTCCGGGAGTCCCCCGGTTGGCAGGGCTGATGCGGCGGCCATTGATCTCATAACTTGTCACCGCACCGTCAGCAATGCCCGTCCCACGCGTCACCAAGATTCGCGCGGACGGCTGACCTTCCGCGACCCGCATCCGGGTGCGTTCAAAGTTGATGAACGCGGTTGTGTCAGTGATCTGCAAGGTGGATTTGTTCCCCACCGTGGAGATTTTCGGTGGCAAAAGGACCGGAGATTCGCCCGGCATGAGTTCCACCTTGATGATCTCCAGATCCACCAAAGTGCCTGTGCCACCGGCCGAAACCGGAGAGATCAGGAAACTGGAACTGGTCTGCCAATCATCAAAAATGACGGTGTTGGTCCGGCTCGCAAGAGCGGAGAACAGGTAGCTGCCGGTTGTATCCGTAGGCACGGTGAGAGGCTTACTCAAGACCTGCAACCCGGAGAATCCGCTGGCGGTGTAGAGATAGGGGCTGTTAGCGCTGAGGTCCACAAAAACAGATTCAGCTCCACCGGCAACCGCAAACGGGAACGAAGCCGCCAAGGTGTTGGCATCGTAAGAGGTCA
>CAZRGY010000582.1:0-2778 GCA_964599715.1 uncultured Verrucomicrobiota bacterium
CCGCCACGAACATCACTGAGAGCAATACCCAACAAACTCGCCACACCCAGCGATAACGCCGCGGCGTTGGCGCTGGTGCAGAATCTGTCGGTGTGAGTTCATCCATGGATAACCATGGAACCTACCTCGTTGAAATCTCGGTTCAAGTTCGGGATAAAAAAATCCCCGCCAGAGACAGGCTCGGGCGGGGTGAGAAAACTTGGTTGTGGTTTTTCGGCGCTTACTGACGGGGGCGCAGGATGACCACTTTCTTGGTGGTGCCTTCCACTTCCACGCTGTGCGTCTCGATATCCGGATCGTCCTTGATCGCGTTGTGCACGATGCGGCGGTCGAACGGGCTCATCGGCTCCAGTTCCACGATGTCACCCCAGCGGCGCACTTTCTCCGCTGCATCCTTGGCCTTCTTCACCAGCGCATCGCGCGCCTCGGCCCGGTAACCGGCCACATCCAGCATCACCTTCGGGGCCTGCGGGTCCTGACGGATGAGCAGACGGTTCACGAGATACTGCAGCGCGCCGAGCGTCTGGCCTTGGCGACCGATCAGGCGACCGGCGTCCTCGGCCTTCACATCGAGCAGGAGGCCGTCCTCAAGTTTGTGTTCTTCCACCGTGGCCGGGAAGCCGAGGTGGCCCAGCAAGGTTGTCAAAGTTTCCGTTGGATTCGCTGCCATACGTGTGACTTTTTAAACGTTTAGGGGTTGTCCTGCCGAGCCTATTTCTTCTTCTTCACCGGGACCACGGGCTTGGTGGCGACCGCCGCTTCCGGTTTGTCGGGCTCGGTGTTCGTCATCTTGGTCTGCAAGATGGTGAGCAGGTTGTTCGTGGTCCAGTAAACCGCCAGACCGGCGGAGTAGTTGTAGAGGAACACGAGGAAGATCAACGGCATGTACTTCATCATCTTCTGCTGCACCGGGTCGGCGCTCGGCGCCATGGGGGTGATGCGCGCCTGCCAGAGCATGGTGAAGCCCATGATGATGGGCAGCGGGTTGACCGGGAAATTGATTCCCGGGATGACGAAGATGGTGTCCGGCTGGGAAAGATCTGCCACCCAGAGGAACTCGGCACCGCGCAGCTCGATGGCCGTGCGCAGCATCTGGAAGAAGCCGAAGAACACCGGGATCTGCAGCAGCATGGGCAGGCAGCTCCCGAAAGGGTTCACCTTGTGCTCACGCCACAGCTCCATCTGTTTCTGCGCCAGCTTCTGCGGGTCTTCCTTGTACTTCTCCTGGATCTTTTTCAGTTCCGGGGAGAGGGCCGCCATGCGCTTCATGGACTTGGTGCTCGCATGGGTGAGCGGCCAGAAGATGAGCTTGATGATCACCGTGATGCACACGATGGCCCAACCGTAGTTCAGACCGAAAGCGGCCAGCCCGTTCATGCTGAGCAGCAGCATCTTCGGGAAGTAACCCCAGAAACCGCCGAAATCCATGACCAGGTCCAGGTTGTTGCTGTACTTGGTGGCCAGGCGGGAAAGGGTGTTGTATTCGCGCGGACCGGTGAAGAGATCGTACTCGCGCTCGATGGAACCATTCGCCGGCAGGATGGATTCCGGATACACGAAGCCGGTCTGATAGCCATGCGGGGTGAGTTTCGCGCGGGAATCGTTCGCGATCTCCTCCGCGCTCGGTGGCGGCAGATTGATGAGGCGGGAGACGATCTTCGGCGCGGCTTCTTTCGGCACCGCGGCGATGGCGAAGAACTGGTTGTTCACCGCGGCCCATTGCACATTGTTCTCACCTTCCAGATACTCGCTGCGCGGGGTGCCGGGGAAGCAGCCGAGGAAGCGGTTCGCAAACCACGTACCGCCGATGTGCTCATCATCCTTGCCGTTGTACCAGATGAAACCCATCGTGCTCTCGTCATCATGCGCGCTCTGCGGCGTGGCCGTGCCGAAGATGAGCGTCTGCGCGGGCAACCGCACGTTCTCACCGGAGCGGTTCTCGATGCGCACCTTCGTGTGCAGCAGGTAATTTGTGCCCACCGTGAATTCCTTCACGATGTAGAGATTGTTCGTCAGCGCCTTCTCTGCGCGGACGGTGTTGCCGTCTTGCGTGAGCTTGTAGATGCCGTCGCCTTCCAGCGCCGTGCCACCCAGCAAGGTCATCATCGGGACGGGCGCCTTGGTGTTGAGCGAGACGAATTTGTTCGTGTCCGTGCCGTTCTTCGAGCCGACCGAGTACGGATACTTCGTGAGCTCCACCAACTTGACGCCACCACCGTGCGAGGTGAAGACGTATTGGATATCCTCCGCGACCAGCTTCAGCGTCTCCTCCGGCGTATTCGGCGCCACGAGCAGCGTGGATGCGGCCGTTGCCGTCGCCGTGGAGGCAGTGGTGCTGGTGGTCGTCGTGGTGGTGATCGTGACCGGTTCGCCATTGCTGGTGGTCACGCTCGCACTGTTGACGGTGTTGGTGGGTGCCGGGGGCGGGCCCCAGATCATATGCGTAAGCGGAACCCAACCAAGGAGGAGAGCCAGCGAAAGCGCCAGAACGATGAGTGATTTACGATCCATTAGAAAGAAGTCGGACGGTGTACGAAGTGAATGCCACTGCCAGTGACCGGCAAGGCGTCAGGCCGCGTCGAATCGGCCTTGGTCGAATGATCCGGATGCTCGCAACCGCAGCTTTTGCCATGCTGCTTGGGCGGTACGGGGTCATCCCCGCAAGCGCCCCACGGATGGCAACGCAGCAACCGCTTGAGCGCCAGCCAGGACCCGCGGAAAGGCCCGTGGAGCTGGATGGCCTGCAAGGCGTATTCGGAGCAGCTGGGGTTGAACCGG
>CAZRGY010000583.1:0-2778 GCA_964599715.1 uncultured Verrucomicrobiota bacterium
GCATCCGGAGATCGTGAAGCTGCTGGGTCGCCTGCGCTTCCGCCACAGCTTTTCTCAGAACGTGTTGGACCATTCCATCGAGGTTGCCCGTTTTATGAGCTTGATGGCTTCTGAGATGGGCATCGATGTTCAAGATGCCAAACGTGCCGGTCTCTTGCATGACATCGGCAAGGCCATCGACCACGAGGTGGAAGGCTCTCACGCCATCATCGGCGCGGACTTCATCAAGCGTCATGGTGAAGCCGAGAACATCGTGAACGGTGTGGCGTCTCATCACGGTGAGGTGCCTCACACCAATCCTCTCGGTGTCTTGGTCAGCGCAGCGGATGCCATCAGTGCCTCCCGGCCCGGAGCCCGTTCCGAGACGATGACCACTTACATTAAGCGGCTCGAAGACTTGGAGCGTATCGGTTGCTCCTTCCCGGGGGTGGATAAGTGCTACGCTGTGCAAGCTGGTCGCGAACTACGCGTGCTCGTGCAGCCGGAAAAACTTTCGGACGAAGAGTCCTACGCCCTCGCCAAATCCATCACCCGCAAGATCGAAGAAGAGCTGCAATACCCTGGTCAAATCCGGGTTACTGTGGTGCGGGAGACCCGGGCCATCGAGTTCGCGAAGTGACCCGGCGGTTGAAAACCCGTTCGCAGGCTTGAATCGTCAGGCCTTTCCCGGTATCCATTCACCTATCCGAAAACAAACGACCTTCTAACTTCATGGCTAAAATCAAATTCGGCACTTCCGGTTGGCGCGGTCTCATCGCACGCGATTTCACTTTCGATCAAGTCCGCCTCGCCACCCAGGCCATCGCGGAATATTGGAAAGGCGAACTCAAGAACCCGAAATCAGAGATCTACGGCCGCAAGCCCGTCGTGATTCTCGGACACGATACGCGCTTCCTCGGCCACGAGTTCACCCTGGCAGCGGCCGAAGTCCTCGCTGCGAATGGTCTCTCACCGGTGATGTGCGATCGCGATGCACCCACGCCGGTCATCGCGCATACCATCCGTAATCTGAAGGCCATCGGCGGCATCAATATGACCGCCAGCCATAACCCGGCTGAGTATCAAGGCCTGAAATTCTCGCCGAGCAACGGCGCCGCTGCCCCGCCCGAAGTCACCAAACAGGTCGAGGCCATCATCGCGAAACTCGAAGCTGAGAAGTGGACCTTCAAAGCCGCCGTCGTCGGCACGTTCAAGTGCAAGACCATCAATCCCCTGCCCGCCTATTTCAAACAGATCAAGAAGCTCATCGACTTCAAGGCCATCGAGAAGGCCAAGATGAAGATCGCCGTCGAGCTGATGTATGGCACAGGCCGTGGCTACCTCGACACCTTGCTGGAAGAAGCTGGCGTGAAGGTAACCCGCTTCCACAATGAACTGAATCCGCTCTTCGGGGGCCATCATCCGGAACCGAACGCCGAAGGCATGCACGCCGTCAGCGATTTCATCCGCAGTGGTAAAGCCAGCATCGGCTTGGGCTTGGACGGCGATGCCGATCGCTTCGGCATCGTGGACAAGGACGGCACCTGGATCACGCCGAACCAGGTTCTCGCCCTCGCGCTCTATCATTTGAAAAAGAATCGCGGCTGGACCGGTGCTGTGGTCCGCACCGTCCCCACCAGTCACCAGGTCGATTCCGTGGCTGAAGTCCTCGGCGTGAAGGTCCATGAAACCCCCGTCGGCTTCAAATACATCGGCGCCCTCATGGAGAGCGAACCTATCATCGTCGGTGGCGACGAATCCGGCGGCTTGAGCGTAAAAGGTCACGTACCAGAGAAAGACGGCATCCTTGCCTGCTTGCTCATGGCGGAACTGGTCGCCTACGAGAAGAAGTCGCTCGGCCAGATCATGAAATCGTTGGAGAAACAAACCGGCGAATTCCACACCGACCGCATCAATGTAGCGATTCCACCGGACAAGAAGGAAGCCTTGCTCAAGATGCTGGCGGGTGGTCTGGAAAAAGTCGGCACGGCCAAAGTGGAGAAATTCATCACCACGGACGGCTACAAGTTCCTCCTGCCAAACCGCGAATGGGTCGCCTTCCGCGCCAGCGGCACTGAACCACTCATCCGCTGCTACATCGAGGCCAAGTCGGCTGCGCAATTGGAAAAACTCCGCAAAGCCTGCAAAAAGCTGCTGCAGGGTTAATCAAAAGTTCAGAACTTTAGAAAAGCGAAAAGGCCCGGCGAAATGCCGGGCCTATACTTTTTATCCGTGTGAATCCGTGATCAAAAAAACTACTTCCCACAGAAGCGCATAAACTCACCACCGAAGAGCGCCTTCACATCGCGCTCCATCTCTTCCGGCGTCGGTTCCCAGCCGGTGTCGATGAGGTCGGCATATTTGTCCGTCAACACCTTCGCGATAATCTTCCGTGAGTGTTCCCACTTGTAGATGATCTGATCCAACACACGCGCATCGGAGTGCTGCGGCGTGATGCTCATGCCCACGAGTTCGAGACGCATACGGGTCATCTCCTCGATCAGCGTCGGCACATTGGTGAACCACCAGCAGCCGAAGATGTGGAGATTGCGGAACTTCCGCGCCGTGACGCACAGCTCATGCTGGTTCTCGCGCGAGAGCATCGTCGTCAAAAACTTGTTGTCAGGATGCGAAGCGAACAGCTTCTCGTAGCTGGCCAGGTTCGCCTTGGCCACACCGTCACCCGCCAAGTGCAGTTGCGGATTCACCGCCCGTTTCACCCCGGGCATCAAGGCAAACGGCAGATTGAACTCACGGCAATGCGGCAACACCGCCTTCTCGATCAACTTCGCCACAGGG
>CAZRGY010000584.1:0-2773 GCA_964599715.1 uncultured Verrucomicrobiota bacterium
AGACGGACAGCGACACGGTTGACGCTGCCGGTTCTGTGACCTACCTCAAGGGTGGTGCTGCTCCGACCTGCCCGGCTGGTGGTAGCTACACGATTGCAGTCGTGGTGTCCAACCCGCCGACTTGCAACCTCGCGGCGACCCTCGGTCACTCGCTGCCTTGATCGGACGTTGTTTGATTACGTAGGCAAACCTACAAGCGGGGCTTGCCGTTTTACACGGCAAGCCCTTTCTGCTTAGTGGGTTAAACCATATGTAAGACATGAAAATCAAGCAGCGGGCCAGTGGCTTCACGCTGGTCGAGATCATGATAGTGATCGCGATCATCGGCCTGCTGACAGCCATCGCGGTGCCGAACATCATCCGGCACCGGACATATGCACAGCAGCAGACGTGCATCAAGAACCTGAGCACCATCGAGGCGGCGAAGCAGATGTGGGGCGTAGAGCTGGGCAAGAAGGACGGCGATGTGCCCACGGATGCGGATTTGATCGGTCCGTTTCTCTACATCAAGACAAAGCCGGCATGTCCGTCCAGCGGGACCTATGACATGAAAGCGATCGGTGAGATACCGACCTGCACCGAACCAGGCCATACGCTGGCTCCCTAGGTGTTAAGGTTAGAGACTAGATTCACGGCTGGGGCCGGGTGCCCCAGCCGCTTTTTTATTCCGGTTGAACAAACTCTATTTCACTCCGTTCTAATCTCTGCATGGTTGCATCTTTGCTCTTGGGTGAGATTCATCCATGCAGCATAGTCCGATGCACGACGGGCAACGTATGACAGCGTCAGAACCTATTCTAAAAATCGACAACCTGCGTGTGGAGTTCCGGGTTGCGGGGCTAAAAGAAGAGGTGAAAGTCGCCGTGGACGGCCTTAGTCTCTCGGTGAGCGCCGGTGAGGTCTTTGGCTTCCTGGGGCCTAATGGCGCTGGCAAGACCACCACTATGAATGTCCTGCTGGGCTTTGTGCCGCCCACCAGTGGATCGGCCTATATTTTCGGCACGGATGTCTCCCAACCGATCGCCCGCCAACGCATCGGCTATCTGCCGGAGCTCACTTATTACTATCGCTTTCTGACTCCGGAAGAACTCTTACGTTTCTACGGCCGCATCTTCCGCATCCCCAAAGATCAGCTTGAGAAGCGCATTGATGATGTTATCAAGCTGGTGGAGCTGGAGCACGCCCGCAAACGCCAGATCAAAACCTTCTCCAAAGGCATGCAGCAACGTATCGGTCTGGCGCAGGCTGTGCTCAATAATCCCGACCTTCTGATCTTCGATGAACCCACCAGCGGCTTGGATCCTATCGGACGTATGAAAGTGCGTGAGATCATCCAGCGTCTGAAGAATGAAGGCAAAACCGTCTTCTTCTCCTCGCACGAGATGGGCGAGGTCGAAACCGTGTGTGACCGCGTCGTCATCATCAATCAAGGCAAAGTCCGCGAAGAAGGGCAGGTCAGTGATCTCATCGCCAAGCACCAGATGAACCTCGAACAGATTTTCCTCAAACTCATCGGCTATCAGGCTTCTGTATGATGACGAATGCGATGGCCCTGGCAGGCGTGGTTGTGCGCGAGATGTACCGGCGCAAGGACTTCTATGTCCTGCTCATCCTGACCGTCATCATCACGCTGGCCATGGGCTCCGTGAATTTCTTCAATGACGACAAGATTGTCCGTTACCTCAAGGAACTCTGTCTCTTGTTGATCTGGATATCTTCTCTCGTCATGGCCATCTCCATGGCGGCGCGGCAATTGCCGATGGAACGTGAGAGTCGTACCATCTTTCCCCTGCTCGCCAAGCCTATCAGCCGTGGTGAGGTCATCCTCGGCAAGTTCCTTGGCTGCTGGTTTGCCTGCGGCCTGGCGCTCCTCGTTTTCTATGTGTTCTTCTCTGTGCTCACTGGTGTGCGGGAGCATGATTTACCGGTGTTGAGTTATTTCCAAGCCATCTGGCTGCACTGGATGATGCTGGGCATTGTCACGGCCATGGTCATCCTGGGGTCGTTGATCTTTGCTGCGCCTTCCTCGAACGCCACCATCAGTTTCGTGGTCAGTGCGGGCATCTTGCTCTTTGGTCGGCACTTGAACAAGGTGGCGCTGCAGATGAGTGAGCCTTCGAGCACCATTCTCTACACCGTCTACTACAATATCCCTCACTTGGAGATATTCGATGTGCGTGACCTCATCGTCCACAACCAGCCGCCGATCGAATGGGGTTGGTGGGCTTTGGCCACGCCATATGCTGCGGTGTATATCGCTATTTTTCTGTTCGCGGCCTGCTGGATCTTCAAACGCAAGTCGCTGAGCGCATGATGTCATGAAACGGCCCGGTCTCATCATCTTTGCCTTGCTGGTGATCGCTTTCTCGCTGATCACCGCCATCTCGCCGCATCAAATGGCGTGGGCGGAGCAGTCGGGCCGTGGCCAGACCCTCATCGCCCGTTTCATGGGCGGCAGCCGCGAACTCTTCGCCAACCAGATCTTTGCCAAGGGCGACGCCTACATGCACAGCGGCTATTACCCGACCATCTTTGACGGCAAGAAACTGCATGCGCCCAAGGCTGGTGAATCAGTAGAAGACCACGCCGCCCACAAGCACGACGCGAACGGCCGCTGCCTGACTGGAGAAGGAGAAACCGACATCTTGGGCAAACCGCTCGATTGGATCGACAGCTTCAGCCGCCATTTTTACATCACCAAGCACACCCATCTGGAAAACGGTCAGGAGCGTGAGATGCTGCCCTGGCTGAAACTGGCCGCCGAGATGGACCC
>CAZRGY010000585.1:0-2773 GCA_964599715.1 uncultured Verrucomicrobiota bacterium
GAGAAGAATTTATGAGTGCGTTTGATGAACGTTGGAAAGAATGCGCGAAGCGGTCCCGAGAAGGGGCCGGGGAAGCGGTGCCGGAGATATCCGATGCGCTGGTGACGCGGGTGTTGGCGCGGGCTTGGGCTAAGCAGACGACCTCGATCGAGGCGGTTTGGGTGGCGCTGGGCTGGCGGACGCTGGCGGTAGTCGTCGTGGTGCTGGCGTGCAGTTTCGTGCTGGAATCGCGGGCGGATTCGGACGACAGCAAGTTTGACCGGCCGGCGGTGGAAGAGATCGTGGCGGATGAATTCTGGATGCTATGAGCCTGTTGCGACATTGGAAAATCATCGTGTGCCTGCTGGCCATCGTGGCGGTAAGCGGGCTGGCGGGGGCCAAGTTCGGTTATCAGAAAGCCAAGCGCGACATGCGGGCGAAGCACAACCCGGAACAGTGGAATGAGCGGGCGATGCAGTCCCTTGACCGGGATCTGCAACTGTCGCCGGACCAGCGGACGAAGATCCAGACGCTGATCGATGAAGCGGTGGATGAGATGAAGTCGGTGCAAGTGGAGACCGTGGGGCGCACCTCGGAAATCATCAACAGGCTGGTGGCGGATTTGGACAAGGAACTGACGGCGGAGCAAAAGGAGAAGTTTGCCAAGATGAAGCCGAAGGAATCGGATGTGACGATCGATCTGCTGAAGGTGCAGCCGCGGAAGAAGTAGGGGCGAGGGAGGTGGGAACTGCGGGCTTTATCAAGACTGGGAGGACAGGATAGTTCGGGCTTCGGCGGCGGCCTATTGCCCCGACCTGTCGGCGCGGGGTTCAGGACAGCGAGCCCTACCAGCAGAAGATTCTTCGTAACCAGCAATAGTTTCAGGCGTTATCTATGATGATGCTGGTGATTGCTGGCTCGAAACCAAACCAATCAAGACAGTTTATGAAGAAGACGTTTTTGCTGATCGCGACTTTAACGGCGGCCCTTGGGTTCGTCCAAGCGCAGGAGGTCGTGCCCCAAGATGAAGCGATGAAGGCTTCCCTGGCGCTGTGGTATGCCTCGGGCGACCTCAGTGACCTGGCCCTGAAGGTGGACCCGGATATCAAGTATCCGTTTGGGGTGGCGAAGAATGATGTGGGGATGATCGTGATCCCCGAGACGAAGGTGGCTGACGTGCTCGCGAAGGCGGGGGAGAAGGTTTTGCCCATCGGTCAGCTTTGGCTTAAAGGGTTGGTGCCGGAAGTGGATGGAAAGACCTTGGCAGACAGCGAATTGAAGCTCGTGGAGGTCACCGTGAAGGACGACAGCGCTTCCGTGATACTGTGCACTTTGGGCGTGAAGAAGACGGAGTCCAAAGGGCTGGAGTTGGTAGTTTATGGGAAGGGCAAGGAACCGTTGCTGACAGCACCTTTCAAAGCCATCAAGACGAAGCAATCAAACCCCATCGAACTCGAAGTGGTGCCGGGTGGGGGCAATGCGAAGGTGATTGTCAAGGTGGCTGGTCAGCAGGAGGCGAGCTTTGCGGTGGGGAGGCAGGAGTAGCGGGAGCAGGGAAACATCGGAAAATTAACAGGAGGGAACAGGGGAAACGGAGAGGGGGCAGGAAGGGTGGCCGCTCTTAATATCTACAAGGAGATTTCCTCCAATCGGCGGTAGGCCAGGATGACTTCAGATTCGGGCATCGGGGTGGCGTCCAGGCGGGTGCGGATTTGCTGGGGAGACAGCAGCTTTTTGTGAATGAGATGGCGGCAGAGTTCCAAATCTTTGGGACGACCCACTTGCAGTTTTACTGCGGTCACATCTTCTGGTGAAAGTGCGGCGATATCTCCTGGCAGTTCGAGTTTGATGAGTCTGCTTTCCCAAGCCGGCGGCAGGGTTTCGACGATGTTGGGGCGAAGGATGTCCGCATGGTAGCCGGTGCGGCCAGAGAAGAGACTACCTTCACCCAAGGCTTCGTGAAGCATGGAAGCAAGGCTTTCGTCGGAGGGTTCAATCAACAGATCGGCATCGTAGGAAACTTCCAACGGCTGGCCGGAATCGCCAAGCTCCGGAAAAGAAACCAGCAACGCGCTGGAGCCGAGGACACGGATGCGGTCGCACTGGCTAATGGAGGAGGCGGCCGTGAGCAGATGAATCAATGACGGTAGCCGCATAATTCTTTGGCCTGCCGCCGTTCTTCCCGAGAGAGAATGCCAGCGAAGGGATGGAAATCACGGAGGCGACGGCTGTGTTCGTCATCACTCAGCAGAGTCTGCAAGAGTGCTTTATGGCCGGCGCTATCGGTCTGAGCGGCGGCGAGAAGGGTGTCCCATTCGGCGAGGCGTTGGGGTGAACTTTGGCCTTGGGCCAGCCAACGGATGATGTTCTGGCGGGCAATCCCGATGGATTCGGGCGAGGCGCTGATTTTCCGGGCGATCAAATCCCAGAACGAGGAGAGTTCCTCACGGCTATCGGTCAGCGTTTCCACAAAGGCAATTATGGCGGCGGTGAGGAGGGAAAACAAGCGCGGAGGAAACTTGAATTGAACAGAAAAAGCCGCCTTGGGTTTCCAAGGCGGCTTTTACATTTGGCAAGGACTCGACCCCGACTAAAGCCGGGGCAGGGCAGACTCTCGCCCTACCAAGATTGAGGTCACAGCAAGCTCGAGGAGTCGGTGTCCAGATACAGGGTGCACTGCGGTTGTGTGCGGAGGTAGCTGGCGGGGCAACTGGTGGCGATGGGGCCTTGCAGGGCAGCTTTCGCGGCCTTGGCTTTGCGCGTTTCCGGGCAGAGGCAGACCATTTTCTTGGCG
>CAZRGY010000586.1:0-2771 GCA_964599715.1 uncultured Verrucomicrobiota bacterium
TCTCTTTGAACTCAATCTGGTGATTCCAGACACCCTTCAAGGTCGCACCTCCATTAAGCTCCGCGACGTCACTTGGCGCCAAATATTCAAGGTGGTTCTGTCGCCCCTTGGTTATACAACGGTCGAGGACGGCAATATTATCAAGGTGGTAACGGTGGAAAGCCTCGCTCAAGAACCTTTGGTCACCGAAGTGTTCGTGCTCAACTACGCCCGAGCCGAGGAAATCGACAAATCGATTATTCCCCTGGTGGACACCGCCGGAGGCGGTCGCGTGCTCACCGATCGCCGGATCAATGCCCTGATTATTTCGGAACGGCCAACTCGCCTGGCCAAGATCACCCCGGTGCTTGAGGCGTTGGACAAGCCCACCGAGCAGGTGATGATCGAATCTAAGTTTATCGAGGTTAACAATACCGACGTCAAAAATCTCGGGTTTAACTGGGCCTCCCTTAATAATTATTCAGTGGGCTACTCACCCACCGACCTGCTACTCAGCAATACAAGCGGCCGCATTGGAACCAACACTGGCGGCCTTGTAGCCGGTCCTGACCCGGCTTTGGCCGGTACGGCCTATGGCGCCGTTTTGACTGCGCCTCAGTTTAACGTAGCCCTACGTGCGTTGCAGACGAACAACGACAGCCGCATCGTCTCCAACCCCACCATCGTTACGCTCACTAATACTCCGGCGGAAATTAATGTCGGTGAAGAATATCCGATTCCGAACTACACCTACAACGCGGAACAAGGTCGTTTCGAGGTCAGCGGCTTTGAATACAAGCCTATCGGCGTATTGCTGAAAGTTACGCCTCAAGTGAACGGAGCTGGTTTTATTCGTTTGAATCTGGAGCCTGAAATCAGTGTCCGCGCACCCGACCCGGTATCCTTCGGCGGCGCTAGCGGCGCGGAAATCCCCATCATTCGCACCCGCAAAACCAAGACCCAAGTTTCCATGAAGGATGGGCATACCCTGGCCATCGGCGGCTTGCTGGATACATCGGAAGGCAATAACGAAACCAAGGTTCCTCTGCTTGGGGATATTCCGGGCCTTGGCCGTTTGTTCCGCAGCAAGACCAAGGATAACTCAAAGCGAAACCTTATCATCTTTATCACATCCAAAGTGGTGAACGCAGAGAACGCACAAGTGCATGAAATCATCAGCGCCGAACAAGCCTATGATGCCAGCCTGCGTCGTAGCGACTTGCCCGGTATTCGCCGCAGCGATGAAGAAGGGTTCTTCTTGCCGGAAAAAATGCCGGTTATTCTCAACGAGAAACCCTGATCTAGAAAAATAAAGCCCTTCAAATGACTCGCGGTGCGCCGCGGGTCATTTTTTTGCCCAAACGCGGCGGCCGGTAATTTTTAGGTGCTTTATGGCTAACGGATAAGATCAAATACTCCAAGCTTTGAGGCATTAACCACGGATTACACGGATGGCGCGGATCAATCCAAAGTCCGTTCTATCCGGCTTATACCAAATGGCCCAAGGATTTAGACATTACCACAAAGACACAAAGGCACAGGGAAAACCTTTAAGACACTGGTAATTAGGGGGCTGTCTTCTTCTCTGTGCCTCTGTTGCTCTGTGGTTTAAAAACCAAAACATTCGGGTAATTGGTATTATCAGCGCTAGTGTGGTGTCCCGGAAAAAACTTTAGAAAGGCGTTCGATTTTGCGAAGGATGGAGTCGGCGGTGGCGGTCCATGAGAATGGTTTTGAGTGTTGGTTGTAGTGGCGCACAAAATGCCGGATACGTTCGATCAGTTGTTGGACGTTGGTGAAGGAACCGCGACGGATGGCGCGCTGGGTGATCAGACCAAACCATCGTTCGACTTGATTGAGCCAGGAGGCCGAGGTTGGGGTGAAGTGGATGTGATAGCGTGGTCGTTGTGCGAGCCACGCGCGCACTTTGGGATGCTTGTGAGTGGCATAGTTATCGATGACCAGATGTAGATCGAGGTCGGCGGGCACGCTTTGATCGAGGTGGCGCAGGAAACTGAGGAACTCTTGGTGGCGGTGCCGCGGTTTGCACTGCGTGATGACCCTGCCGCTGCCCACTTCGAGGGCGGCGAACAATGTTGTGGTGCCATGCCGCAGGTAGTCGTGGGTCACGCCTTCCAGGTATCCCAAGCCCATGGGCAGGATGGGTTGGGTCCGCTCCAGTGCCTGGATTTGACTCTTCTCATCCACGCAGAGCACCAGCGCTTTATCAGGCGGGTTCAGGTAGAGCCCGACGATATCGCGCACCTTTTCCACGAAGAACGGATCGCTTGATAGCTTGAACGATTTGCTGCGATGCGGCTGCACACCAAACAACGACAGGTAACGTTGCACGCTGCTTTTGGAGATACCTGTCCGAGCCGCCACTTCTCTTACGCTCCAGTGTGTTGCCCTGGCCGGCCTGTCCTCCAATACCTTTTTGAGCAGACCCGCCACTCGCTCGTCATCGTGTGTGCGCGGCCGACCCGATTTTGGTCGATCATACAGCCCAGCCAGTCCGGCCTCACTGAATCGTTTACGCCAGTAACACACCGTGGCCGACGATACCTTGAGCTGGGCGGCGATCTCATCGTTGGTCCAACCCGCGCACGACCACAGTATCCCTTGAGCTCTTCTGACCAGTCCGGCCGACTCGCTGCGCGACCGGCTGATCTGACCAAGGCTTTCCTCCTCCAACTCGGTTAACTTCAACTCAAATTTAGGGGGACGTCCACGTTTCATCCCCAGAATGACACCTCCTTATTACTTTTGTTTCTTATGGGACACCACACTAG
>CAZRGY010000587.1:0-2770 GCA_964599715.1 uncultured Verrucomicrobiota bacterium
GATCTCAGAAACCTGGATGTCTGGATTATTCGTGCGGATGGGCTTGAAAGGACCACGGATCTCGCGCGGAGCGTCCGGCTTCATGTCCCACGTGTCGAGCTGGCTGGGCGCACCGAGATTGAAGATCATGATGACACTGCGTTCATCATGACCCTTGGAAACTTTGTTCGCGGCCTGCAGGGCGGAATACTTGGCCATGGAAAGACCGAGCGCGCCCAACGCGCCGACCTGCAAGAAATCACGCCGCGTGACACCGTCGCACGTGGTGATCGATCCTTTGCCGGAGACATTTAACATAAAGTCAAAACGGGTTTAAGTATGGGCTGTGACTATGGAGTATAGCATAGAACGGGGGATTGCTGGCAACCATAGACAAGACTACTGGAAGCGATGTAGTTTCCTGCCCGGTAATCAAAGATATTGCGCATGAGCCAATCCGAAACACCTTTAGTCCAGAGCTGGCGGTACGACTCGAAAATCCGTTTCGCCATCCAAGTCTTTCAATTTTTTGTGATGGTGATGCTGGCGATGCTGGTGTTTGTCCAGAAGCGCAACGGCGAGAAGGCGGTGGTCATCACGCAACAGAAAGCCTACCAGACCGAGAGTGTGCTGAACCGCGAGATATACGATTTGAAGACCGAGTTGGCAAAGGCACAAGCCCGCATCAAGGAACTGGAGCAGGCAGCGGCCAAGTAATGAGGGGCTTGACGTCCAGAGACCGTATCCGCTTAATTCTGACCACAGGCAATGGACTCTGCCTGCCCGTTCTACGGGGAACCGCCTCAGCATCCGCTGGGCTGATGACTCCTACCTAAAACGTAGCAGCATTATGCCCGAATCGAGTCCAAATCCGAAACTCACGCCACTGGCGCAGTGGTTCGCTCTGCCATTTATCACTGCTGGAGGGTGTCACCCATGAGTGCAACACGTCCAGATTCCCCGTGGCAACTGCAGGCTAAAGCAGTCTTGAAATGGACTTTGCTGGTATTGCCTCTGGCCATCATGGCCGGTTCATCCGTGGCGTTCTTCCTCTGGAGCCTTGAGCAAGTGACGCTGATCCGGTTCGAGCGTCCGTGGTTGCTCTATTTCCTGCCGTTAGCCGGAGTGTTGATCGGGTATGGCTATCATCGCTGGGGCAAATCCGTGGAAGGCGGCAACAACCTGATCATGGACCAGATCCATGAGCCCGGTGGCGGTGTGCCGGCGCGGATGGCTCCGTTGGTCCTGCTGGGGACGCTGATCACTCATCTCTTCGGCGGCTCGGCCGGACGTGAAGGCACGGCGGTGCAGATGGGTGGTAGTATCGCGGGGACCTGGGCGCGACTCTTGAAGCTCGAGAATGGCGAAGTGCGGATACTGCTCATGGCTGGCGTGGCGGCGGGATTTGGCGCGGTGTTCGGCACGCCGATGGCCGGGGCGGTCTTCGCCTTGGAAGTCTTGATGATCGGTCGGCTCCAGTACGAAGCCTTACTGCCATGCTTCATCGCGGCTGTGGTAGGCGACTGGACCTGTCACCAGTGGGGTGTGGGGCATACGCAATACCATGTTGCGTTCACTTCGGTGGGAGCGTTCAAGGTGGATATCGTGTTATTGCTGAAGGTGATCGTGGCGGCGGCGGCGTTTGGCTTGGCGAGCTACGTCTTTTCCGAGTTCTCCCACAGCTTGAGCGGTTTCCTGAAGAAGCACATCAACTCACCTTTGTTGCGACCGGCCCTTGGTGGCTTGGCGGTCATCGCCCTGACATTCTTGCTGGGCACATCGGATTATCTGGGGCTGGGCGTGGCTTCGCCCGATCCGAATGCCATCACCATCGTGTCGTTCTTCACCTCCACGGAGATCCATCCGTGGAGCTGGTGGTGGAAGATCGTATTCACGGTGGTCACCCTGGCAAGCGGGTTCAAGGGCGGGGAAGTGACGCCGTTATTTTTTATTGGCGCAGCCTTGGGGAATGCCCTCGCTGGACTTATGGGCGGGCCACCAGACTTGTTTGCGGCGATCGGCTTTGTGGCGGTCTTTGCCGGGGCCACCAATACCCCGCTGGCTTGCACCATCATGGGGGTGGAGTTGTTCGGGGCGGAACACATCGTGTATCTGGCCACGGCATGTTTCGTGGCCTACCTGTTCAGCGGACATTCGGGCATCTATCTCTCCCAACGTATCGGAGTGCCGAAACATCGGCGTGGGATGTTGAGCCCGGAGATGACCTTGCGTCAGGTGCGTGAGAGCAAAGGACCGTCGAAGAAGAACGGGCCAATGGAGAGTGATCAAACGCCCAAGCTTTAAGCTCGGTATACTTCGGAACAATCTGTCCTTACGGACTTCTCTTTTCTTGTCCGCTACTGTGGGAGGATTACACTGCCGTCATGTCTTGGACGGTCGTCTCTACAGCTCCGGCGATGAATATCGTAGGTGATCCAGCGGTGCTGGCCTTGCGTGAAGCCGGTTGCCGTGTGACTTTGGCGCCGCCGACCGGTCCCTTTCCCAAGGACGAACTGCTCAATCATATCCAAGGCGCGGATGGTGTCATCGTGGGCGTCGATCGCTTTGATGCCGCCGTGCTGGAATCTCCTGCGGCTGAAAATCTCAAGATCATCTCCCGCTGGGGCGTGGGATATGATTCGGTGGATCTGCTGGCCGCTACCCGACTGGGCATCCTGGTCACCAATACTCCCGGCCTGCTGGATGAGGCGGTGGCGGATTATACTTTTTCCCTGATCCTTGCAGCAGCCCGGGGAGTGGGTGAGGGGCACCACACCATGCGCCGGGGCGA
>CAZRGY010000588.1:0-2757 GCA_964599715.1 uncultured Verrucomicrobiota bacterium
TTTTCCGACCTGCGCGGCCCGTTGATTTTCAACGGGCCGCGTTCGTTTGGGGGTGATTTGCTGAATGGCTAAAATGATGCCTTTTTGGCTATTTTTGGCCTTTTTTGGCGTGTGAAAGTGTGTAAAAAGGCGGGGTGAAATCACAGGTCGAGGTCATCAAGTTTGGCGGGGCGTCAGTCCGGCTGGCACCCCGCAGCAATGGGTGGTGGATTCTGCGCTGGCGGGAGGGTGGTGCGACTCGCCAGACGACGGCGACGACAGAGGCGCGGGCGCGGGAGATGGCTCGCCAAAAGGTGCGCGAGCTTTCGGCCAGCAATGGTGCCCGGTTGGTGGCGGGGCTGGAGGCGCAGGCGATCGACCGGCTGCGCGGGGTGATTGGCACGCGGTCAATGTCGGCGGTGATTGAGCAGCTCGAGGATGCGGTGCGGCGACTGGGGAGCTGGGAGCATGTGGGTCGCGCGATCGAGGGCTATCTGCGCGCTGGCTATGGCAAGGTGCAAAGCATGGCGATGCGCCAAGCTGTGGTGGATTTTTTGGAGGGACACGAGAGGTCATCGAGGCTCTACCGTGCTGGCCTGCGCAAGGAGTTGGAGGCGTTCACTCGCGGGGCGGGGGATGTGGCGGTGTGCGACCTGGACGAGGCTGTGCTGGTGCGCTGGATCGAACGGCCCAACGAGGATGGCTCGGCGCCGGCAGCGCGTTTTTTCAACAATCGGCTGGCGACGTGGAAGACGTTTCTCAACTGGGCGCGTGAGCGAAATCTGGTGGCGCGGGGTGAGCCTCATGCGGCGGCCAGGTTGCGGCCGCGCAAGGTGGAAGACCGCGCGCCGGAGATATGGACGCCGGAGGTGGCGAGGCGGGCTTTAGAGCTGGTGCTGGCTCTTGATCCGCAGCTGCTCAATTACCTGGTGATTGGCTGCTGGATGGGCTTGCGGCCGTTCGAAATGCGGCGGCTGAAATGGGATGCCTGGGACTGGGAGCGTGGTTATTTGGAGGTGGGCGCTGACGTGGCGCTGAAGGTGATGCGCACGCGTTTTGTGCCGATCCCAGACAACGTGCGCGGGCTGTTGCAGGGGAGGGAGCAAAACGCGCGCTGGGGGCTGCGGTATCGTCGGCGTGCGAGGGCCTGCACACGGACGGCGGATCAGCACACGCTGGCGGTTCTCCTGCGCGAGCACGGTGTGATCCAGGCCTGGCCGCAGGATGTGATGCGCCACAGCTACATCTCGTACCGGCTGGCGCAGGGGCATGGTCGAGGTGAGGTGGCTGAGTGGGCTGGCAACTCGGAGAGTGAGATCCGGAGGAGCTACCGCAGGCCTCTGCGCAAGGAGGATGGTGAGCGGTGGTTTGCGGTGGGAATGGGGGAGTTGATGGCTGATGGTTGATGATTGATGGAGGGGCAGAGAAAAAATGAAAAAAGTTTTAGATTTCCAGTTGACGAATCAAAGGAGGCGGGTATGATGGTCTCACGCTGGTAGCAGCCAGCAGACACCAAACCCAAACTCAATCCATCATCATGACCACCGAAAACAACATCGCCCTCGCCAACTACCGCATCTATGACCAGACCGGGAGTGGCTGCACCGAAGACATCCATGCATCCAGCCTGGAGGACGCCATCCAGCAAGGCCGCGAATGGATCGAGGCGGGCGACTGGGAGCAGGGAGAATGCGAGGAAACTCTAGAGGCCGCGGTCGGCCCGATCATCTATCAACCCGAGCAACCCAACGCGGTCACCACGCGATGGGATCTCTGGGAGCCGGAGTGGGATGGCGCAACCTGGAGTGTGGACGTCGATGACCAACCCGAGGAAGAGCGGGAAAAGATCGCGCAGTGGCTGGCTGAGGAGAACGGCGGTAAGTGGCAGTATGACGCCCTCGATGCCCGCTGCGTCTGGGGTGAGGTGCCGGCCGACTGGCCGAAGGAAATCGACACGGATGCCACCTGGGCGGCACCCCGCCACGACTGCAGCGGGACGCTGCCGGCCAAAGACGGCCCTGAGTGCCTGGATGGGGACGAAAACAGCCACGACTGGCAGTCGCCCTATAGCGTGGTCGGAGGGATCAAGGAAAATCCAGGGGTCTGGGGCAGCGGCCACGGACAAGTTAGGATTTGCGAGGTCTGCGCCTGCTGCGGGGCATACCGCACGATCGATCACGGAGCGACCAACAGCAGCAACGGGCTGCGCACCACGCGCACCAGCTACGAGCCGGCGGACGCAGCGAGCAAGGAGTGGCTGATGAGGCGGCTCAATCTGCCCGAGGAAATGGAGTGCAAGGGGGTGACGGTGACTCTCGACTGGGACGCGGCCGCCGACATCACGGATGATGACGATGTGCTTGGATATGCCACTCACACCGTGCCCGAGGCGGACCTAGACGAGGGGACGGCTGACGGTCCGAGCGACGGCGAAATCATCGAGATTGAGGGGGTAAAATTTCGGCTTGGTCAGCATGACTACGAGACCAACGACGGGAAAACCACCTGCTCTGCCGCAATCTATCGCGTGCTGCCCTGACTAACCAGGTGCCGCCTACGGGCGGCACCGTAACCTTGCCCCGCCCGCCATGAACATCCTCATCCTCAATCCCCGCGCGCACCGCGCTGAGTGGGTCTCACGCAACCCTCAGGCCCTGCTCGAAAACGGCGGGCTGTTTTCCCGGGCCGACCTCGACCGCTGGGCCTGCGACATTTGCATGGCTCCGCTCGATCCGGACAAGCCGATCGTCATGGTGGGCGGGCTCAATGGGCACAGTC
>CAZRGY010000589.1:0-2742 GCA_964599715.1 uncultured Verrucomicrobiota bacterium
TCACCGGCGTCGGCAACATCTATGCCTGCGAGGCCCTCTTCCTCGCCGGCATCCGCCCCGACCGCCCCGCCGGTGGCGTCAGCAAACCCCGCCTCGCCAAACTGGTCGCCGCCATCCGCGAGGTGCTCGCCGCCTCCATCGAGATGGGCGGCACGACCCTGCGCGACTTCGTCAATGAAAAGGGCGAGCCCGGCTACTTCCAGCAGACCCTGCGCGTCTACGACCGCGAAGGCGAACCCTGTCGCACCTGCGGCAGCACCATCCGCCGCACCGTCATGAGCCATCGCTCGACCTTCTTCTGCCCGAAGTGCCAGAAGTAGGGGTGGCGGGGGAGGGGGGCGTGACTTTCCGAGCTTGACCTCATCCCAATGGAAGTTAGACTGTTCATGCGAACGGTTCCTTGCGATAAGGAAGACCCTCGCGTTCACCCACTCCCCGATCCCCACCTCACCCTTCGCCGGCCGCACCTCCGCTTTTTCTTGACGGGAATTCCCGCATGAAGGATCATCCTTTCATGCAGGAATTTCAGGGACGAAGTCTGCCCCTCCGGGCGGCCTTTGGCCGTACAAAGCCGCCTTGTGTCCGAACAGTTCGGACACACAGAGGCTGAATGATACTGTATGCAAAAAAAATCCCCAACAAGAGAGTCAACTATGATAGACAACTTCGAAGTGGTGAAAGCGCAGCTCAAAGAGCTTGCGACCGTCGTGAACGCCTTCAAATCAGAGGCTGTGCAACTCCGAATTGTTGAGATCATCCTGTCTGGCTCAAAGTTCGATTCAGTCGTCGCCGAAGATGAGAATAACGACCCTCCTCCTAAATCAAAGCGGAGGCGTAAGCGTTCTACCAAGAAGTCAGTTCCTGCATCCTCAGATTCCGGTGGATCGAAGGGGACACGGAAGGCGTCGGGTACTGGCGCGATCGCAACGCTCGTCAAGGTGTATGAGAATGGCTTCTTTGCGAAGACCCGGACTATCAACGACATTCTCGAACACTGCGAGACGAACCTTGCCCGAAAGATCAAAGCCAACGAGATCTCCGGTAAGCTGGGTCGGATGGTGCGGGTTGGGGAACTAACCCGGGCTAAGAACGCAGACGGCCAATATGAGTACAAAAAAGCCTGAAACCCCGCTTGAGCTGGCACTAAGTGGTCTCCAAACAAAGTTTCGAGACAAACTGATAGCAGCTTACCTCGACCTTAAAAGAAACTGCGCAGAGTCCCGCTTTGAGGCGGCCGGACTCGCTGCCGGTAAGCTCTGTGAGGTTGGCTTGAGAGCTGTGCAGCATAGCGTGGCAGGGACGAGTATTCCCTTTGGATCAAAAATCGCCAATTTTGCAGACGAATGCAGGAAGATCATTGCTTCTCAATCGGCTACAGCCAGCGATTCCGAAAAGAACATTGTGCCCCGAGGCTTGGTCTTCCTCTACACGATGCGGAACAAGCGAGGGATCGGGCATGTTGGGGGTGATGTCGATGCTAACGCTATCGACATCGCGCTCATGGCCCGGGTGGCGGATTGGCTTATTTGCGAGTTTATCCGCATTTACCACGGCCTGTCGCTCGAAGAGGCACAAGACATTGTCGACGCTCTTGCAGTAAGGAACCTTCCAGACGTTTGGGAAGTTGCGGGTAAGAAGCGGGTGCTACGCAAAGGACTTCAGGCCAAGGAGGAGACACTTTTGCTCCTCTATTCGAGCCAAGAATCGGCTGTGCTCGTGGAAGATTTAATTGCATGGGTCGAATATTCGAATACCGGCGTATACAAATCGAATGTCCTTAGTCGCCTCCACAAGGATCGTCTTATTGAATGGGATCGTGAGACCGATGCCATTTACCTCTCGCCAACGGGGGCAAGGCTTGTTGAAGAGCAGATACTAACAAAGGCATAACAATACGTCTCTCCTAATGCCTGACCTGCCTCCTGTTTCAGCCACCATGGCCGCTACAGCCTCAACCACCAGTCGAAGCCTCGCCCCAGGTCAGGCGTAGGAGGACTCGACGTTCGTCCAAGAAACTAAGTCCATCTTGAAGCAAATATCCATTAACGATTTGAAGATGAAGTGCGTTCGCCATCAATCGAACGGTCATCACATTGATTCGCGACTTATGGAAGCGATTGAGAGTAGTGAGGCATACCAATTGACCATTGAGGATCACGAAAGTTTCCTTTCGTTGGTGTGGCAGGAGATTGACGATTCCAGACTTCTTACCCCACCCAAGCAGCCGAGGTCGCTCCGCGATGTGGCTCAGCGATTTGTTGAGGGCGATTATACGTTTGAAACGCTCTCATTGCCGCTCGGGTTGCCGCCAACCAAGCATCAACCAGAATGGTTTCAGAAGTGCCTCCCGATTGCGGAGTCCTTCCAATACGACTCATTTGGATTTGTCACTCTTATGCAACTAAACGACTGGGAAAGAAAACAGACTCCGCACGGGACGTTTTACATCTACGACGGAGCGCACAAATCACTTGTGTTGAGCACCTTGCTTGTAAAGGGGGATACTATTTTTCAGCCAGTAGATGCCATTCTTCTCACGCCACGCCGATGAGACAAGAAATACGGGAATAGTTTAAACCTTGAAGTGCGACAACTCGGCGTGAGTCATTGACCTCGTTGGAGCTCCTGTAGCCGAGACACTCGCGCGGCGGCACCCGAACTGGATTGAAGGTTGACCGGGGGGGCCGCGTGCTTCCTGCCCGATGATTTCTCCCGCCGCTCTGTTTCGCTGCCTGCTTCTGG
>CAZRGY010000590.1:0-2732 GCA_964599715.1 uncultured Verrucomicrobiota bacterium
GCATAGTATAGCTCCACGAGATCAGGATTGTCGGGCACCAATTCTTTCTCGATCAAACTGATTACCCGCTCAAGCGCGCTGTCATCATGAGGATAAATCGCCGCATCTATTTGTTCCCACACGCTCTTTAGAAAACTACTCATGTTGGTTTATTCCTCTACTAGGCTAGCAGACTGTTGAAAAGGCTCCCAGCTGGTCCACCCGTTTGCACACCTCCTCAACACTTCGCCGACTTCCGCTTCTTCCCGATACTTCCATGCTCCTTCACTTTTTGGATGTACGCCGGGATATATGGAATCTGACAACTGTTATTGCCCAAGTCCGCCGTGACCGTCCCGGTCTTCTCACCCGCTTTCATCACCTCATCCGTCAACGCCGCCACGAAACTCCCCAAAGCGATCGCGAACGTGTTCATCTGGTAACGCACGGCATCGGGTGCTTGATGGATGGTCTTCTGCACCCGTTGTAAGAGGGCGCGCAATTCATCCATATCCAGCTCCTCATCCGGTTTCACGGAGACCAGCATACTCCAAGTCGCCCAGCCCGCCGCGGCGATCATCGGTTTCGGCGATTCGATCCACTTCCGCGCCATCGCCAGCCCATGCGGGCTCCCGGCTGCCACTGAGGGCACTGTTGTGCCCGGGAGCGAACCCCCATACGCCTTCTCCACCCAACGTTGCAGATCCTTCTTCGTCATCCGCGCGTCATCGGCGATGAGTCCCGCCAGATACATCGCGTCATAATTGCCCGTGTCATACAGCTCGAGCGCGAGCTGATAGTCCTTCTTGATGCGCTTCTGGATCTTCTTCAGCTCACTGATGGCCACCCCGAAGCACGGCTCCTGCACACCGTGATTGTTCATCAACACCTTCTTGTAGCTCGCCTTGCCCAGCGGCTTCAGCTCGACCAGGATTTGTTGGGAAGATTCAGCCATGGCTTCCGTCTTTCATTTCCTCTGCGGTATCACCGGCAGCACGATGTGGGAAGGATGTTGCTGGTCGTGATAGACGGTGTTCGCGGCCACCACCGCGCGGCGGTTCTGGTTAAGCGGTTCACCTGTGTTCGGATTCACATCAAACCGCGGGAAGTTGCTGCTCGAGATGTCCACCCGGATGCGGTGCCCTTTCTTGAAGACATTGGAGGTCGGATACAGCTTGATGGTCAAGGGATAGACCTTGCCCACCTTCATCAACTTCTCTTCCTGCAAAGAATCACGATATCTCGCCCGCGTGATGGCATCGCCGATCAATAGCTCAAAACCGTTCGGATAATCCGCGCTTTCCGGATACACATCCACCAGCTTCGCCGTGAAATCCGTGTCCGCCGCCGAGGAGGACACCCATAGGTTCACCTCGATCTCACCCGTCACTTCCGTGTCTTGCGCCAGCGGCTCGGTCTGAAAGACCAGCACATCATTCCGTGCGGAGAGCGGGATGGGATTCGGCCAGTTCCAGAAATTCGTTTGTCCCCGTTGATCCCATGCACCAGCCACCATGATGCCGTCGCCCGAGGAAAGCTGCCCGCCAATGGTCGGCACCGGATTCTTTGGATCGAATTGATAGCTTGTGGAAGCCCAGCGCGCATCCGGCTTAACCCGTTCCAATCCACCATCCGGCTGCAGGTAGAAGGGCGTGTAAGCGGTCCGCTTCAGCGGCCATTCCTGCTCATCCCGCCAGTAACCGCCATGAAAGAGCTGGCCCTTGTCCGTCTTGTGACCATCGCCCGTGCCCATCACAAAGATGCGCACCTTGCTGGCAAACGGCGCAGCCTTGCCCACGGAGTTATCTCTGCCCTTGAGCCACTTATCGAACCACTCCAACCGCCACGCCCACTGGTCACCGATACTGGCCGCCGGGCCGAACGATACCTGCCCGTGCGCTGAACCCGTCTGCTGCCCATGGATCCACGGCCCCATGATGAGATACACCGGACTCTTCAAGGTGCGGGAGAGCGCGGCGTAATTCGCCGTCGTGTTGCCCGCCCAGGAATCATACCAGCCGCCCACCAGATACACCGGGATGTCCTGATACTTCTCCGGATAATCCACGATGTTGTTCTGCAACCAGAACGAATCATTCGCCCCATGGTTCATCGCCTCCACCAGCCAGTCCTCGAATTCCGGCGCGAGCCGCAGCGGCGTCATCCCTTTGCGCAAAGGCAGGAGCTTCAGGTAATCCAGCCGGTTATCGGCCATCTCCTTCAGGATCGCCGCCTTCGCCGGATCTTGCGAGGCGCTGCTGCCGCGCCCGGCGTTCAGCATGATCCAGTTCCAGAACCGCAGCTCAAACGCCCCCGCATGGCGCATGCTTTGCCGGCCCATGTTGGACACCGCATCCACCGGGATGACCGTGGCCAGCTCCGGTGCACGCTCCATCGCCAGTGCATGCGGCGTGCCACCCACGTAGGAAGTGCCCAGCATGCCGATCTTGCCGTTCGACCACGGCTGCTTCCCGATCCACGCCGCGCAATCCACCCCATCCCGCCCGTCATCCGTGATCATGTGCCACACACCCTCCGAGCCATACCGCCCGCGCGTATCCTGCGCGATGAAGACATAACCCCGCGCCGCATAGAACTTGCCCGGGGTCGCGTTCCCACCCTTGTTATAAGGCGTGCGCGTCAGGATCACCGGGAACTTCTCCGCTACCGCCGTGCCATTTTTCGCGGGCAGATAGATATCCGTCGCCAGCTTCACCCCATCCCGCATCGCCACCATCACATTCGTGCGGATG
>CAZRGY010000591.1:0-2729 GCA_964599715.1 uncultured Verrucomicrobiota bacterium
TCATGATTTCTGGAATCAAATTGCAGCGGCTGCCGCTGCTTGGCAACTGGATTGACGGAACGTTTCCGCGCTGGTTACTCGATGGTCTTGGGGTATCTTTCTACTTCGGCGGAACTTCTCTGCTGATTGTAGTTGGAGTCGCCATGGATACCGTAAATCAGGTCGAAGCGCAATTGATCATGCGTCACTACGAGGGCTTCACTCCGAAAGCTGGCCGCATTCGTGGCCGCCGGAGTAGTGCATAAAGTTTGACTGTTAAGCGAAGCCCGGTTGGGGTGGTTCTTTTTGGGCCTCCCGGATCGGGGAAAGGCACGCAGGCCAAGCTCTTAACCGAGAGACTGGGTTTGCCTCATGTGTCAACCGGTGATATGCTGCGCGAGCACATTGCGGCGGGTACTGCCTTGGGAATTGAAGTCCGGGAAGTGATCAAGGCGGGCAATCTGGTGCCAGACCAAATGGTGATTCGCCTGGTCGAAGACCGGTTGAATCGCCCCGATTGCGAGCCTGGAGTTTTGTTGGACGGTTTTCCGCGAACCATCGACCAAGCCAGCATTTTGCTGGACCTGGCGTCGGGTCGCGGTTTGCGCCTGTTGGTAATTCACTTGAAAGTGGATTATGATGTTATTACAGCCCGATTAACGGGCCGACGCATCTGCCCGCAGTGTGGAACCCTCTACAACATTCGCTTGAAGCCGCCCATTGTGGCGGGACGCTGTGATATTGAAGGCTCTCGCCTGATTATCAGGGAGGACGACCGTGAGGAAGTCATCCGGCAGCGGCTGGTAGGCTATGAAGCGCAAACCAGGCCAGTGCTGGAGTTTTTTGCCGCCCGGGTAAAGTTTTTAGAGGTGGATGGCAGCAGCCGGAAGCCGGAAGATTTAGCGAACGAAATTGTGACCTGGATTGAAACAGACATTGCCGATGATGCAGATGGCGTCGGTTCAAGCGGAGAGGGTCTTTAATGGCCATTATCCGCAAGAGTCCTTCGGAGCTGGAGAAGATGCGACGCTCCGGTCTGTTGGTGTATCAGATCCTGTCTGAACTATCGAAGATGGTGAAGGAAGGCGTCACAACGATGGATCTGGAAGTAGAGGCAGAGCGGATGATCCGCGATGCCGGAGCCAAATCCGCGTTTAAGGGTTATTACTCTGAGGCGGCGGGAACCAAGTTTCCCTATGTTCTTTGTACATCGATAAATGAAGTGGTGGTCCACGGGATGCCCACGGCGAAGCGGCAATTGAAGACGGGCGATATTGTTTCGATCGACACCGGACTTTCGCTGGAAGGGTATTACGGTGATTCGGCGGTTACGGTGCCGGTGGGAGAAATTCCTGCTGAGACGCGCCGGTTGCTGGATGTGACGAAAGAATCGCTGGAACTGGCGATTGGTCAGGCGCAGCCGGGCAACCGGTTGTTTGATATCAGCCGGACGGTGGAAAACCACGTTTTGAAAAATGGTTTTACTGTGGTCCGGGAGTTTGTGGGCCATGGAATCGGAACCAAGCTGCACGAGGAACCGCAAGTTCCCAACTATGTGGACCGGCAGCAGGAAAATCCGAAGTTGAAGGAAGGCATGGTACTGGCAATCGAACCGATGGTCAACCAGGGCAAGCCGGAGACAAATGTTTTGAGCGACAAGTGGACGGCAGTGGCAACCGATGGGAAGCCTTCCGCTCACTTTGAGCATGTCGTGGCGATCACGGCAGATGGACCGTGGGTACTGACGAGGCCCTGAGAAGTGGCCGATGCGGTAGAAGTGGTCGAGGCAAAGGTTTTGGATCTGCTTCCCCAGGGAGCAGTGAAGTTGGAGTTGGAGAGTCGGGCATTGGTGATAGGCCATCCGGCTAGCGCAGCGAAGGTGAATTTCATCCGGCTGCGGCCCAACGACCGGGTTTTGGTGGAATTGTCTCCGCATGATAAATCGCGGGGGCGCATCGTGAAGCTACTATAGGCGAGTTTTGAGAAAAGGCGAAGGATTACGGCAATGAAGGTTCGTCCGTCGGTTAAGAAAATTTGTGACAAATGTAAGGTCATCCACCGCGAAGGCGTCGTGCGCGTGATCTGCTCCAACCCGAAGCACAAGCAGCGTCAGGGTTAATGAGTTCGGGAAGAGAGTAAGGAGAACGAAAAGATATGGCGCGTATTGCAGGCGTAGATTTACCGGCCCGGAAGCGGGCTGAAATTGGGCTGACCTACATCTTTGGCGTAGGCCGGACCCGGGCTGCATCGATTCTGCACCGTTGCGAAATCGATGGCGGTAAGAAGATCTCTGAGTTGACGGAAGAAGAAGTCAACAAGATCCGTTTGCTGCTCGAAAGCGAAGGCGCGGTTGAAGGCGACTTGCGCAAAGAAGTTTCGATGAACATCAAGCGCCTGATGGAAATGGGCAGCTATCGCGGATTGCGTCATCGCCGAGGCCTGCCGGCCCGCGGCCAGCGCACGCATACCAATGCCCGCACTCGCAAGGGTCCGCGCAAGGGTACGGTAGCGGGCAAGAAGAAGCCGACCAAGTAGGCAAAAGGGCAACTAAGGAATTCACATGGCGAAGGCACAAGCGAAGAGCAGCAAGAAGAAATCATTCAAGAAGAAAGAGCGCAAGAGTGTACCGGTTGGACTGGTGCACGTGCAAGCTTCCTTCAACAACACGATTATCACCATCACCGATCCGGTTGGCAATGTCCTGAGCTGGAGCTCCAGCGGTTCGCTCGGATTCCGTGGTTCCCGCAAGG
>CAZRGY010000592.1:0-2728 GCA_964599715.1 uncultured Verrucomicrobiota bacterium
CCGCATTGGCCGGAGCAGCAGGGGTTCGATGTGACGTTCCATTGCCATCCGGATCCGGGCCCGCCGGGAGAGTATTTCTCGCCTTATGGCGTGAATCAGGAAGGCAATCCGACCGGCAGACAACGCGTGGGCAATATCACGGACGGGCCGGAAGGCGAATATATCGTGGACCGGCAGGCATCGGAGGCGGTGAAGTTCATCCAAGGCAGCAAGGGCGGTGCGTTCTTCCTGAACCTGTGGTGCTATGGAGTGCATGGGCCTTGGGGGCATAAGGAGGAATACACGAAGTATTTCGCGGCGAAGAAAGACCCGACGGGGCGGCAGGGAAATCCGATCATGGCGTCGATGCTGAAGAGTGTGGATGAGTGTTTCGGGCGAATCCTCGCTGAGCTGGACAAGCAAGGCATCGCGGACAATACGATCATCATCTTCTACTCGGACAATGGCGGGAATGTGCATAGCAATGTGCCCGCCACGGCAAAGACCGCGAAAGCGGAGAAAGCCAAGAGCGAGTTCCTGACTGACTGGCGCAAGTGGGCGGGAGATCAGCCGCCGACGATGAACACTCCGTTACGCGATGGCAAAGGCACACTCTATGAGGGCGGGACAAGGGTGCCGCTCATGTGGGCTTGGGCGGGCAAGATCAAGCCGGGTACGCTCAATGAATCGGTCGTGGGGCCGATCGATGTGTATCCAACCATCATCGATCTGCTGGGGATCAAGAAACCGGCGCAGCAGGTCATCGATGGCGTGAGTTATGCGAAGGTATTAAAGTCCGAGGGTAAGTTGGAACGGAAGGCGTACTTCAATTATCATCCGCATGCGGGGGCGAATCGCGCGGGCGGGGTGTGGGTGCGGAGCGGAGATTACAAACTGTTGCGGTGGTTTGGGAATCCGAGCACGCATGAGCTGTATAATCTGAAAACGGATATCAGCGAGGCGAAGGACTTGGCTACGAGCATGCCGGAGAAAGTGAAGGAATTGAGCGTGCTGATCGATGGGTTCCTGAAAGACACGGGGGCGCTGTATCCAAAACCGAATCCGGCCTATACAGGTCGGCCCACAACACCCGGCAAAGCAGCCGCTGGGGATGATCTGCAAGGCTGGGTGCCGAAGTTTGTGAAGACTTCACTGAAGGACGGGGCGTTGCATTTGGAAGCAGACGGGCGGAATCCGTTCATCGCGACGGTGCGGCTGACGACTTTGAAGTATAGCGGAGCGGTGAATATGAACTTGCGCATGCGCACGGCAACGGGTGGTGAGGGCAAGGTCCAGTGGCGCACTTCAGACCAAGAGACTTTTCCAAGCGAAGGGCAGGTGGTGCCGTTCAAGGTGGCGGCGGGAGAGTCATGGAATGAAGTGCTGGTGGCTTTGCCCGTAACCGGGCAGATCGCCCATGTGCGAGTGTATCTGCCGGCTCAGAACGGGCCGGTGGACGTGGACTGGATACAGATCACCCCGGCGGCGAAAGGAAAGACGACGACGTGGGATTTTGGCGGAGCGGTTAAATAGCGTGAAGAATTCTATATTTATGAAGAGCACATTTACGAAAATCGTCCTGGCGGCGGTCTTGATGACGCTGGGTGCGCAGCCGCTGATAGCGGCGGATGCCAAGGCAGATCGGTTGCAGCAGTTGTTTAAGCGTTTTCCGGAGGCGGATACCAACAAGGATGGCAAGCTGACCGAAGCGGAGGCGCGCGGCTACGCCAGCAAGATGAAGAGCAAACAGGAAGCGGCGGAGAAGAAAGCCGAGAAGGGGCCAAAGCCGACGTTCGCCAATGTGAAATACGGTCCGCATGAGCGCAACGTGCTGGATATCTGGCAGGCGAAATCAGACGCACCCACGCCGCTGGTGGTATTCATCCATGGCGGCGGCTTCCGCAATGGTGACAAGTCACAGGCGAACGCGGAGATGATCAAGGCGTGCAATGAAAACGGCGTGTCGTTCATGTCCATCAGCTACCGCTTCCTGCCGGATGCGCCGATCCAGGACATCTTGCGCGACTGTGCGCGGGCGATCCAACACGTGCGGTATAAGGCGAAGGATTTCAACATCGATCCGAAACGGATCGCGTCGTATGGCGGGTCGGCGGGTGCGGGCACTTCGGTGTGGCTGGCGTTTCACGACGACTTGGCGGATCCGAAGAATGCGGACCCGGTGTTGCGCGAGTCATCACGATTGGTGGCGGCCGGCTCACTGAATGGGCAGGCGACGTATGACTTGCTGGAGTGGGAGGAGAAGATCGGGAAATTCAAGCCGGAGTGGACGAAGCCGGAGGAGGCCCCGGGATTTTATCATCTCAAGACGCGCGAGGAGTTGGAGACAGAGAAGGGTGCGAAGATCCGCGCGGGTGTCAGCATGCTGAAGCTGGCGAGCAAGGATGATGCGCCGGTGTTCCTTTATTGCTCCAATCCTGCTGGCGAGCCCACGGATCGGGGGCATCTTCTGCATCATCCTAAACACGTGACGGTGCTGAAGGAGTATTGCGACAGGGCGGGGGTGAAGGCTGAGATATTCCTCTCCAACGCGGAACCGAAGTCCACGGGGAATTCGTCCGAGGCGTTGCGGAAGTTTTTCTTCAAGCACCTGGGGGTGGCTAAGGGGGAGTAACGCCGACCGGGAGGTCGGCGCTCCGTGAAACGGATTACGCCAGCAGTTTCTTCCAGCGCGCGAGTTGCTTCTTCACCTCGCTGGTGCCGGGGGCGCCGGTGAGGGCGCGGCGGTCCA
>CAZRGY010000593.1:0-2724 GCA_964599715.1 uncultured Verrucomicrobiota bacterium
GCATCCAGTGACTGCCCATGCGTTACGAAGTCAAAGTAATAGGACGTCCCCGATCGAGGCTGTCGGCAAGTATAGACAACGCCAATCTCATCACCCGCAACATCCACGTCATAGCCCACGACGGGACGATAATAATCGCCACAATTCTCAGAAATCATCTCGGCTTCTATGGCCCACTTTCCGTCTTGCGCTAGATAACCAAGATAGAGTTGCGTACTCGTCCGCCCGCAGTTTGCGGCGTACACCACCGCGAGGCCAGCGCTGGTATCTAAGAGCTTTGCGCTCTCAATGGCGCAATCGGTCGACCCAATGACCTTGGTCGCTCCGAAGCGAAATGAGAGCCACGACGATACGGCACAGTTGCTCGTCAGGCAGATCCCAGAGTCTGATTTTTTTGAGGATTTCTCGACTTCGTTACCTTCGTTGTCTTTGGCCAATCCATCGCCACCTTTACGCGAGTCATCGTCAAGGTCATATTCGCTGGAATCTCCTCCTCCGTAGCTGCCGCCTCTGCCGGTACAGAATGGATTCACGGACGAACAATCCTCGGCCGCACAAGATGCAAGAAGCAACGTCGAAGCCACTACCAGCAAAGCACGCATATTTGCTCTCCGATTGATGTAGGTGTTGCAAAGAGAAAGAGAGCCCTCCTGGCCCCTGGGCACTGATGACAGTCGCAACCATGGCGGTTGGCCTATCACCAGCTCAACACCTCAAGGAGGTCCGTGCGGATGTTGTACTGACCATCCACTTCGTTATTCTCATCAAAAGTCAAAGTGCAGGCACAGGTCAGGTACGTCTCCGTGGCGCACATACCGGGCTTTGCCTCGTCATAGGCCCAACACCATTCCCCGTAACTTCCAATGGTCAGACCAGACGTTCCGTAGGCCGCCACCAGTTGCTCTTTGGTCGTTCCGGGCTTGATCTTTAGCGGGATGACTCCCGAATCTGTCCCTGGAATCTCCACACCCGTCCCAACATCGACGACACTGTCACACGCATAGTTGGTGATGCGAGTGACGAACTGAGTCATCACAATGGGCTTGGAAAGATCTGAAAACAGAACCGACTGCTCGACCGCTGAGAAGTTATAGCAGATCTTCTTTGACTCATCGCTGCTGCGAAGGACCACACTGATTCGCTTGTTCGCACGCACCTTGTAGGTCGCATCCATCGCCTCTTCGGGCAAGGATATCTCAAATTTCCCATCTCTCGCGACGACTCCGTGTCCCTGATACCCCTCGCGACTTTCAGGGGCGATATACACGTCCATGTTCAGCCAAAGATCTTTGAGTCCCACCTGCGCATCGAACTCAGCACTCCAAGTTTCGTCATACCCAGCATCCTGCACCTTCCCCGGAAGGCGATTAACCTCTTCCGAGTAAAACGTCTCCATGTCTGGATAATCGACGCCATCGACGTTGACATCGAATGCGCCCCCAATAAAGCCACTGAACGCGATTCCCTTACCGTTCTTCGCCATGGACTCATCGTCCAAGGCCGACTCGCCACTAGAGCTTGTCGAATCACTACCCGTCACGATGCCACAGGACACAAAGGTCACGACCAAGCCCGCGATGCCTAGCGATCGGCCAAAATATGCAATCATCATCGACTCCCCCAGATGTGTGTTGAAGGTCGAAAGTTCCGTCTCTCGTTGCCCGTTGATAAGGGCTCTTCGACAGGGGGTGTGACATATGGGGTCAGGGGTGAGGTAAAACCGAATAGACTCATGATTTTGCATGATTATTCAGAATGTGCACGTTTAGACGCTCGGGATCCACCATGCACGCATTTGTGTCGGTGGTTCGGCTGATTGGTAGATTTACCCAGGAGCACTCGCGGACCTTATGTTATCAGAGCCAACAGGAACGACAGCCAACAACCCGGTTGGCTTCGACGCGCCGTTTAAGTTCCGCCCGTTCGATCCTTGGCCGGGGCTCAGGTTGTTTCCCAGCATAGGCTTCAGCCGGAGTAAGTCCTTGCAGTGACTTTCGAGGAATACGCAAGTTATGCTCGCGGATGAAGAAATCAACTGCTTGCACAACACTGTTTGCATCGGCCAGCTCAACCCTGGAAATATAGTCACTCTTTAACGTCCGAAAGAATGCCTCGACCATTGTGTTTCCCTGACGAATTTCGCGCCGAGCAATTCGATGTTGTACGGATAGAGTCGCAGTCACCTCTTTGAGACCGGAGTTTTCTGGTCCGCCATCGGTGATCACATCTAGTCCCCGCCGGTTTACACCGGGACACCGTGCCAAAGCAGACTCCACCAGTTCATGACAAATCGACTTCGCCTTTTCTGTGTCAAACCGATGAGCCACGACGAGCCGCGAAAAGTTATCAAGAATGAGTGAAAGGTACAGCTTCCCATCATTGATGGTAGGGATGTCAGTCACATCCACATGCCACACCTGATTTGGACGTCGGGCCTTAAGACCTGCCTGCCGCATCCTAGCGGACGGACGTCGCGCCAGAGGCCTGCGCCAACCGAGGCGTCTCGCATACTTGTACCAAGTGGATACTTCACACATCACCTTGCCATCGCGTCGCGCCAATGTCGCAAGCGAGCACACGGGCATGTGCCCGAACTGTAGCGCTTCGTACATCTTACGCATGACCGCAACCTGCGACTGCTCGAGACGAGTCGGGTATCGTCGAATGCATACCCCGTCGATCGACTCTCCGCAGTGAAAGAGACGGTCCTGTAGGATGTTTACC
>CAZRGY010000594.1:0-2722 GCA_964599715.1 uncultured Verrucomicrobiota bacterium
CTTCCAAGAAGTGAACATCCGCGAAGTGTGCAAGACCATCCGCGGCTCGGGCATTAACATCATCTCGAATTACATCTACGGTTTTCCAGATGACACGATCGAGACGATGAACCAGACGCTGGATCTCGCGCTGGAGCTGAACACGGAGATGGTGAACATGTATCCGTGCCAGGCACTGCCGGGCAGTCCGCTGTATTACACGGCCAAGGCGAACAAATGGCCGCTGCCGGATTCGTATGCGGGGTACGCATTCCTATCCTATGAGAGCCAACCGTTGCCCACGAAGCATTGCACAGCGGCCGAAGTGCTGAAGTTCCGCGATGATGCGTGGCAGAAATACTTCACCTATCAGCCTTTCTTGGATCTGGTGGAGAAGAAGTTCGGCCAGCCACAACGGCAGAACGTCGAATCGATGGCGAAGATCAAGCTGCGCCGCAAGCTGCTCGGCGATCCCGCCCCGGTGAAGAAGTAGGTTTGGTATGGCCAAGATCAGCCTCATCCTCGTCTCGCACAACAAGCCCAAGTATGTGCGTGAGGCGATCGATGGTGTCTTGAAGCAGACCTTTCAGGACTGGGAGATGATCCTCGTCGATAGCGGAGTGCTGCTGAACCAGGGCTTTTTCAAGGATATCACCGACCCGCGCGTCACCATCATCCCCTCGGGTGAAACCAAGGAGATGGCCAAGACCCGTAACATGGCGTCGTGGTGCTTCAATCAAGTCATCAACGCGGGACGTGTTAACGGCGAATTGCTTTTCTACCTCTGTGATGATGATGTGCTGTATCCGATCGCGTTTGAGACCGTTTGGAAGTATTACACCCAGCATAACTGTGAGCCGCAGGCCATGTATGCGTCACAGGACATCGGCGTGACGGATGCGGAGGGTGTGACCAAGATCGTTGGACAACGTCGCGCCGACCGGCCAGCGGGCAAGTTCTGCAAGGGACGCAAGCTGGATGGGCAGGTAGACTATCTGCAGTTCTATCACACGACCGCGCTGCTCAAGAAGGTGGCGGAGTCGCAGGGGAATACCTTGTATCATCCCGAGGATAAGCGGCTCGGACATCATGCGGACGGTGTGTTTATGGAGAAGCTGGGCAAGCTCACCAAGGTCCACAATATCGATGTGGTCATCAGTATGAACCGCCGCACGGTGGACAGCGTGAACATCCCGCACAGCGATTCCTTTTTCACCAAGCTCAAGCACAAGGTCCGTTGCAATTACAACGACCTGATGGTGAAGCTGGGGCTCTGAATCACTTCCCCGGAATCTTCTTCAATACGAAGAGGTCTTGCAGGTAAGGGTGCTTTCCGCCCGTCACGGAACCTTCGATGTGAGCAAGGATTTCGAAACGTCCCGCCAGCAAGCTGCGATGTGCTTCGGTGGTCACCCCGATCGCCTTTTCCGGGCAGGAAGGATTGCTGGTGAACCAGCCCGGCGTGAGTTGATGCGTGAAGTTATACGTTTCGTTTTCATTCACGTAATCACGCACGATGTGAAACGTGATGATCGCGTGACCGTCATCCGCCAGCACCTCATAGACCTTGTCCATGTAGCGTTCCGCATCCTTCTGCTGTAAGTGCGTGAAGACCGAAACGGAGATGAGCATGTCCTGTGACTTGGGCTTGATCGGCCAGTCGATGCCATCCTGCATCGGCTGGGTCTGGTCGCCTTGCGGGTAATACGGATTGCTGTCTTTCGTCAGGTAGAAGCTGCAGTTGGGGAGATCGGCGTGAGTTTTCTTCGCGGCTTCAATGGACGTGCGGTCGGTATCCACCCCCAGGAAACTGCCGCCATTCTTGATGAAATGATGGCAGATGGGTGCCTGATTGCCCATGCCGCATCCGAAGTCAAAAATCTTGGGATTAGGCTTCTTGAGATAGAGGCTGAAGAGGGCGCAGAAAAAACCTTGGTTCACGATCCATCCCGCGTAGCTGGAATAGGTGGCCGGGGTGAAACTGGCATTCGGGATGTGATCGATCCAGAAGCGCGTCTCCCGCCAGGAGGTCTTTTTGTCAAACCAGCGCCATACGAAGGACAGGGGATAATACAGCGTGTAGAAACCGTAGATGAGAATTTTACGAAACATAACTCAATGCGGGAGCGCCTGGGGCAATTCCTGATGGTTGGCTGATAAGTTCATGTTTGCGCGCTAGAGTCAGTAGATTTGGACATGGCTGCAACTGTAAACTACCGCGCGGTGACTTTCGGTGCGCCATAGCGCAGCATCCGCAGTAACTCATCCCAGCGGTTGAGGCGCAGACGGAACAGGGAGAGCATGTCGATGTCGTTGCGACGGCGGAAGGTTTTGATCTGGCGACGTGCCGCGAGCACATGAGGGCGCAGCCGGAACGCATCACGAATGGCTTCCCAATAAGCCCTTCGCACATATGACCAGCGCTTTACAATGATTAAGGCGGCAACGGCTTCCACGCAAAGCAGTCCGAGTTGAAGCAGCAGGAAAAGCAAAAGTAGATTTTGCCCGTTCTTCCACAAGACCAAAAAGGCATTGCGATTGGCGTAATATCTTTTGGAATCGCTCGTGCGGAATTCGGCCACGGTGCCGCCACCAGCCGGATTCACATTCGCCGCGCCGCGATGATGCACGATAGCCTGCGGCACGGTGATGACCCGATGACCGGCAATCCAGGTGCGCCATGAGAGATCCAGCTCCTCAGCATACATGAAGAACTCTTTGTCGAAGCCGCCGACCTGTTCGA
>CAZRGY010000595.1:0-2721 GCA_964599715.1 uncultured Verrucomicrobiota bacterium
CCATCGTGAAGCACATCGTGCAATCTCACGGCGGTGAAGTCTGGATCGAAAGCGAGCCCGGCAAAGGCAGCACGTTCTTCTTCACCCTGCCCCGCGAGTAAATACTCCGCGCAAGCAGCTCACTTCACTGCTTCGATCAACGCAGACACCGTGTAGCGCCCGGCTTCCTTGCCCGGAAACCATTCATTGATGAATACCCGGCTCGCCTCATTCGGCGTGATGCGGATGGAGCGGAAGCCCGCGTCCTTCAACATCCTTTCCAGCTCCGTCACATGTGCGGCACCCGCTACACATCCGGCATGAACCGCGAGGTCCTGCTGCACTTCCGCCGGTATCGCCGCTGTCGCCACGATGTCGGAGAACGAAAGCCGTCCGCCTGCCTTCAACACCCGATGACACTCGCGGATCACCTGCGCCTTGTCCGGCGAGAGATTGATCACGCAATTCGAGATCAGCAACGTCGCGGTGTTATCCGCCACCGGCAGATGCTCGATCTCGCCCAGGCGAAACTCCACGTTCGGATATTTCCCCTTCGCCGCATTCTGCCGCGCCTTGCTGATCATCGCCGGAGTCATGTCCACTCCGATGACGTGTCCGCTCGCACCGACCCGCTTCGCCGCGAGGAAGCAATCGATGCCGCCACCGCTGCCCAGATCCACCACCGTCTCACCCGGCTGCAACGAAGCCAGCGCCAGCGGATTCCCGCAGCCCAGCCCCATTTCCGAACCAGACGGCAGCTCCGCCACCGCCTGCGGATCGTACCCGAGGATGTCCGGGTTCGTCCCGCCGATGGGTCCGGCGCAACAACCACCACCCGTGGGCGATGGCGCGCAACAGCCCTTCGCATTCGTTTCCGCGATGGCCCCATACTGCTCGCGCACATAGGACCGCACCTGATCTTTTTCCGTTTCCAGAGACATAGTATTTGTTTTCATCACCCGGTAAGACGCAAGGGTGCGAGAAAGGACGCTGAATATTTATTCCATTTTTCAGTCCCCATCTTTCCCTCGCTCAACACTGGTCGCAACCACCCTGCGGTCGCGGCTCGCACTCCACCGCATTGCCGAAGCGGTCGAACTCCCAGCGGCAGCACTGCTCCATCGTCTTGCGCACCTCCGCCCGCGCCCGTTGCACGCGGGACTTCGCCGCCGTGACACTCAGCCCCAGCCGCTCCGCCAGTTCCACCTGTGAAAGCCCTTCGTAAAGCGTCAACCTGAGCGCCTCCCGATGCGGCTCCGCCAGGCTGTGCACCACTCCCTTGATGTAATCATTGAGCTGGCCGCGCAACGTCTCGATCTCCCGCTCATCCTCCGTCGCCGGTATCTCCTCCGGCAACTCCTCATGCGGCCGGTGACGCCGGTGAAAATCCGTCACCACATTCCGCGCGATCTGATACAGCCACGGCTCCAGCTTCTCCACCTCCCGCAGATCGCCGAGCTTCTTCACCACCCGCAACCACACCTCCTGCGTCAGCTCATCCGCCGTCGCATCATCCGGCACGCGATTCCGGATGAACCCGCCCAACTGCCGGCGGAACTGGCCCACCACGGCCTCAAGCTGTCCCTGCTCATTCATCGCGCTCACGCCGCCACGTTCGAGGCTCACCCAAAAGAAGTCAAGCAGCCCGCCGTCATCCATTTCGGGAAGGATGGGTTCCGCTTGACGATGCCTGTCAGAGTATTACAAATCATACCTATGACCACCGCCCTCGGACCTTTGTCCCGAAACCCCGGATGCGTTAGCCGTAGATGCCCCGTATGGACCGCCGGAGTCATGATTATCTTGGCGCTGTTTCCGGTTCTGTGCGCACGAGCTGATGCCATCCTCACCAATCGCAACACCGAGGTGGTCATCGAAGGCACCTTCAGCAGCCCACGGCCCGAGTTCCTGCTCATCTTTTCCGCCGCTCCTCTTTTGGACTCACAGCGGCTTCCCTTGACGAGCCTCCCTGCGGCCGAATTGCTCAAGTTGCCCTCCAGCCGTGATCGCGTGGCCATCAAAGTGAACGGAAAAGGTTCCGTCGCCGGCCGTCTCGAATACTCCTTCGGCCCGGGCAAGGATGGTGCGATGCCTTGGAACAACGGCAGCGCCTTTGGTTGGCGGTCTTGGGATAGTTATTCGCCGGACATCTGGGATCATCTCGCCATCGCCTGCCTTTCGGCAAAGGATAACTCTCCCGACACCATCCGCAGCGTGCTGGTACGACGCAACGGTCAGTTGCTCTACGACTCAAAGGCGGCCCGGTCCTATCCGAACAAGCGCCCCATCGCGGCCGCTTTCGCGCCCTTCAAGGCCGCGCCCACACAAACTGGCCAGCTCCTCATTCTGAATCTCGCCACCGCCAGCGCCCGCTTTCGGGATGCCTATTACGAAATCAACGGAAACGCCATCTTGACCACGGCCTACTCCGACCTCGGGCAAACCGATAAACGCAAATACGCCCGGCGCGGCAACGCCTGGTGCAGCGAATTCGCGACGTATATCTACCGCCAAAACGGCCTCCAAACCCCGGACCCCAATTCAAGCGACGTCCACTGGCGGAACCTGCGCAGCTTCTTCGAACAAAATGGAGCCGTTTACTCCGCACGCGAGGTCGCCTCCTGGAGCCCGCAAAAGAAGCTGGCCACCATCAAGCCCGGCTCCTGCGTCTCAATCCTCATCGGCAATTCGACGCACACCATCATTTTCAATGGCTGGTTGATCGAGGCCAACGGCGGCATC
>CAZRGY010000596.1:0-2712 GCA_964599715.1 uncultured Verrucomicrobiota bacterium
CCTCCAATGGTTTGAAGAGACCGGGCAAAACGAGGACCGCATGCAAGGTGAAGTATGGCGGCTTTTTGTGATGGCCATGCTGGTCTTCCTGCTTGTTGAGAGTTTTCTCGTGCTGCCGGCGAAGGCCACGCAAGTGGATACCATGACTGGCAAGCGAACCGTGCGGCGGGAACCTGAAGCGACGGAGGTCACCCGATGACGGATTGGTCCTTCACCGTATCTGCGCCGTGGTTGCTGCTGGGCTTGGCGGCTTGGGGAACGGCCGTCGCCTTTTGTGTGGTGCATTGGAGGCGGCGAGCCAATCACCGGGCCACGCGTTGGCTGGAGGGCTTGCGGCTCGCCATCATCACCTTGCTGCTCATCACGCTGATGCGCCCAGAGCGCGTGCAGCGGATCGAACGCACTGAGACACCGGAAATCGTTGTGATGGCGGATGCTTCGGCGAGCATGGAGACGCGTGATCTGCAGCAAGGCACCAATGTGCTCACGCGCCGCGACTGGCTGGAGGCACAGCAACAGCGCGAGTTTTGGCGGCCCTTGGAGAAAGATGCGCGGGTCACGTTTGAAGCCTTTTCCGCTCCACCCGCCGATGCGGCTGCGGCAGATCCCGGCACAGACCTGAATACTGCGCTCGAAGGCACGCTGGCCCAGCGTAAGAATCTCAAGACGGTCATCCTGTTGACCGATGGCGATTGGAATGCCGGCAAATCTCCGCTCACCGCTGCGGCCCGTTATCGCGAGCAAGGCATACCGGTTTTCTCTGTCACTGTGGGCCGCGATACGCCGCTCCCTGACCTAGTGCTTGAGCAAGTGAAACCGCCAGCCTATGGCCTGGTCGGTGAACAGATATCCATCCCATTCCGCATCAAGAGTCACTTGCCGCGGGAAGTGAAGACCACGCTGGTGCTGCGTGAGGAAGGTGGCGAGGAGATCAAGCGACCGGTGGTCATCCCAGCACTCGGCGATCTGCAAGACACCATCATCTGGTCGCCGCGAGTGGTGGGTGATTTCACGCTGAACCTGCAAGTGCCGGTGGAGCCGGATGAAGCCTTGCCCAAGAACAATGAACAGAGCATGCGCATCGCGGTGCGCTCGGAATCGTTGAAGGTGCTCGTCGTCGATTCGCAGCCGCGCTGGGAATATCGCTACTTGCGGAATGCGCTTGCCCGCGATCCGGGGGTGGAACTCAGCAGCGTGCTCTTTCATCCAGGCATCGGCATGGGCGGGGGGAATGATTATCTACCTGCCTTCCCGGGCACGAAAGAACAACTCGCCAAGTATGACGTCGTGTTCCTCGGTGATGTCGGCATAGGCGAAGGTGAGCTGAAAGAGACCGATGCGGAATTACTGCGCGGCTTGGTGGAGCAGCAAGCCAGTGGATTGGTATTTCTGCCCGGACGCCGTGGTCGCGCGATGTCATTATTGAAATCACCGCTCGAAGACCTGATGCCGGTGATCTGGGACACGAGCAAACCGAACGGTGTCACCTTGCAGAATGAAGCGACGTTCCAGTTGTCCAACGATGGCAGTGATCACTTTCTGCTGCGTTTCGATGCCGACGAATCGCGCAATGCTTTCATCTGGAAAAATCTCCCGGGTTTTTTCTGGAGTGCGGCCATCGAGAAGAGTCGGCCCGGTGCCGAAGTGCTCGCAGTGCATTCCTCGCTGCGCAACAAATGGGGTCGCGTGCCGATCGTGGTCACGCGTCCTTACGGCAGTGGCAAGGTGCTCTTCATGGGCACGGACAGTGCGTGGCGCTGGCGTCGTGGTGTGGAGGATCGTTACCATTATCGCTTCTGGAGCGGGGTGGTGCGGTGGATGGCGCATCAGCGGCATCTCTCCGAGCGCGAAGGGGTGCGGCTCACCTACAGCCCGGAATCCCCCAGTGTGGGGGAGACGGTGTTCTTCCAAGCGAGTGTGTTGAATCGTGAAGGTTTCCCGGCGGAGAAAGGATCTGTGGTGGCCACTATCACCACACCATCAGGCCGGAGTGAGCGATTGTCGTTTGCTTCAGTGGATGGCGGCTGGGGGGTGTTCAAGGGGAACTACCGGCCGACTGAGGGCGGGGATTACAAATTGCATATCAACTCACCGGAGCATGGGCGGGAGTTGAACACGACGATTGCCGTCAAACGACCGGAACTTGAGAAGCTGGGCCAGCCTGCAAATGCGCGGGTGTTGCGCGAACTGGCCGCGCTGACGCAGGGCATCAACGTTTCGGTGAACGAGCTGGATACGCTGGTGCAGCAGATATCTTTGTTGCCTGAACCCAAGCCGTTGGAACGGCGGACGCGGCTCTGGGCCGAGCCGATGTGGGGTGGGTTGATCTTACTTTTACTGGGGATTTATTGGACGGCCCGCAAACTCGCGGGCATGGTATAGTTAGTTGTAGAGATGGAATCGCAACCGACAAATCTGCCGGATTCCCTGCGCACGCAATTCGCGGCGCTGGAACGGGCGCTTTGGCGTAAAGAAACGACCATCGCGGTGTCCGCCGCTGTGGCTGCGTTGCTGGTTTCGTTGCTGCTGCTCTTCGTCTCTGATCGCCTTTGGGATACGCCGAGATTGCTGCGCCTGATCCTGACCCTTGGTGGTCTTGGCCTAGGTGGCTGGCTCGTGCAGCGCTGGTGGTCGCTCTGGTATTGGCGGCGACGGGATCTGCGGGCGTTCTCGAAGATCGTGCAGAAGCATCACCGCCGCTGGGGTGATCGC
>CAZRGY010000597.1:0-2706 GCA_964599715.1 uncultured Verrucomicrobiota bacterium
GGAGCGGTGTGACAGCACGGCGGTGTAGCCGTTGGTGTGGGCCAGTTCCACGGCGTCGAGCGTCTCGGTGAGCGAGCCGATCTGGTTCACCTTCACGAGAATCGAGTTCGCCGTGGCGGTGTCGATCCCCTTCTTGAGGAACTTCACGTTCGTCACGAACAGGTCGTCGCCCACGAGCTGGACGTGGTCGCCGAGCCGGTCCGTGAGCAGTTTCCAAGTTTCCCAGTCGCCCTCGGCGCAGCCGTCCTCAATGCTGATGATCGGGAACTGTTCGCAAAGGCCGACGTAGTAATCCACCAGCTCGGCGCCGGTGAGCTTCTGGCCGGTGCTCTTCTTGAACACGTAATTGCCGGTCATGCGACCCTTGGCGTCCTTTTCCACGAACTCGGAACTGGCGACATCCAGCGCAAGGAAGATTTCCTTGCCGGCCTTGTAGCCCGCGGCCTTGGTGGCGGCGAGGATGGATTCAATCGCGTCCTCGGCGCTTTCCAGTTTGGGAGCGAAACCGCCCTCGTCACCGACGGCGGTGCTGAGGCCGCGCTTCTTGAGAACGCCCTTGAGCGCGTGGAAAATCTCGGTGATCGCACGCAGGCCTTCGCTGAAGGAAGTGAAGCCCACGGGCATGATCATGAATTCCTGGAAATCAATGGGGGCATCGGAGTGAGCGCCGCCGTTGATGACGTTCGCCATGGGAACGGGAAGCGTCTTGGCGTTCGGTCCACCGAGGTATTTGTAGAGCGGCTGCTCCAGCTCGGCGGCAGCGGCCTTGGCGGTGGCCAGAGACACGGCGAGAATGGCATTGGCACCCAGCTTGGCCTTGGTCTCGGTGCCGTCGAGGGCAAGCATGGTGTTGTCCACTGTGAGCTGGTCCACGGCATCCAGGCCGACCAGCGCGGGAAGAATCTTGCCGGTCACATTCTTGACGGCCTTCTGCACGCCCTTGCCGAGGTAGCGTTTCTTGTCGCCGTCGCGCAGTTCGATGGCCTCGTGTTCGCCGGTGCTCGCGCCGCTGGGGACGGCTGCACGGCCTGCCGCGCCGCTGTCGAGATGGACGTCCACCTCGACGGTGGGATTGCCGCGTGAATCGAGGATTTCGCGCGCCTGGATGTCGATGATTTTGCTCATGGTTGATTTCAATGTTTCAAGTTCACCCGAAAAGAGGGCGCATCATAGAAAGGGGCGTGGGGCAGTCAAGGGACAAGGGCGGCACATCGGTGGGGCGACACTCCGTGGAACCCTGATGTTTCCGAAATGGTGTTGGCGCAGAAGCAAGTGGATGTGACTGGGAACGCGGCGCTTTCCTTTTGTCACTCGCCATCGGCAATCACAGCTCGCTGAAAAATCAGGGCTCGACAGAGTCTCGCCCCACCTTCCTGCTCACGCTTTCAGCTTCCGCTCGAGCACCTCGCCAGCAAGTCCTGGATTGGCCTTGCCCTTGGACAGCTTCATGACCTGGCCCTTGAGGAAGTTGAGCGCGGCCACCTTGCCGGCCTTGAAATCGGAGGCAGGACCGGGATTGGCGGCAATCACCTGGTCACAGAAGGCCTCGATGGCCCCGGTGTCACTGACCTGCGAAAGGCCCTTTTTCTCCACGATGGCGGCGGGAGATTCGCCGGTGTCGAACATTTCCACGAAAACGTCCTGGGCGATCTTGCTGCTGATCTTGCCGGAGTCCACGAGCGCGACCAGTTCCACGATGCTTCCGGGCTTGAATTTGAGCGTCGCCAACGTCACCTCCGTAGCAGCGGACGTAAGTCCGCTCTGATCTGATCCGTCCATTTCAGCGAGAGCCGACTCACGTCGGCTGCTACATTCGGAGAGTTTTGCGCGCAGGTTGTTGATCACCCAGTTGGCAACACCCTTGGGGTTCTTTGCATCGCGGGCAATGCACTCGAAGTAATTCCCCAGCGGCACATCATCGACGAACGTCTGCGCGTCGCTGGCGGGCAGTTGGTAGTCGCGCATGAAACGCTGCTTGCGCACCAGTGGCAGTTCCACCACACGGGATTTCACCCCGGCCAGCCATGTGTCCGTGGGCTCGAAGGGCATCAGGTCCGGCTCGGGGAAATAACGGTAGTCATGCGCGTCCTCCTTTGTGCGCATCTCCTCGGTGATGCCCCGCACATCGTCCCAGCGCCGCGTGGACTGGATGAGCCGGCCGCCTTTTGAAACCACGTCAATCTGCCGGGCGATTTCATACTCCGCCGCACGCCGCACGCCGGAGAAGCTGTTCATGTTCTTGATCTCGATCTTCGCGCCGAGTTCGGCGGTGCCCTTGGGGCGCACGCTGATGTTCACATCGCAGCGCACCATGCCCTTTTCCATGTCGCAATCACTGACGCCGCCGTAGATCAGAATGTCCTTCAGCGCGTTCAAGTAGGCGTAGGCCATGTCCGGGCTGGTGATGTCCGGCTCGGTCACAATTTCAAGCAGTGGCACGCCGGCGCGGTTGAAATCCACACCGCTGAAACGCTCGAAGTGGAAGTTCTTGCCCACGTCCTCCTCCAGATGCGCGCGGGTGATGCGCACGCGGCTAAGCGCGCCTTCGAGTTCGAATTCCACATGGCCGCAGCGTGTGGAGGGCTGGTCAAACTGGGTGACCTGGTAGTTCTTGGCGACGTCGGGATAGAAGTAGTTCTTGCGGTCGAACTTGGCGCGGGAGGGGATTTCGCAGTTCAGCAGGAGGCCGGTCAGAACGGTCAGGCG
>CAZRGY010000598.1:0-2705 GCA_964599715.1 uncultured Verrucomicrobiota bacterium
CCAGAGCTGTCTCTTGGCGACGCGGCTCGTGGAGTCGGGGGTGCGGTTCGTCACGGTGACGCTCGGTGGTTGGGATACGCATCAGAACAACTGGGAGACTTTGAAGAACAAGAACCTGCCCACGCTGGATGCAGGGCTCGCGGGATTGTTCACTTCGTTGGCGGCGAAAGGCATGCTGGATACCACCTCGGTTTTTGTGACAGGTGAATTCGGGCGCACGCCGAAAATCAATGCACGTGGCGGTCGCGATCACTATCCGCGGGCGATGTTCTGTCTGCTTGCTGGTGGCGGCATGCAGGGTGGTCAGGTTATCGGTGCCTCAGACGCCAAGGGTGAAGGTCCGAAAGACAAGGCCATCACGCCAGATGATGTGGCGGCGACGTTCTATCGCTCGTTGGGCATCGACCCGACGAAGGAATACCACACGCCGAGCGGTCGCCCGGTCATGATCGTACGCAACGGCAAGGTGATGAACGAGATGTTCAGCTAGTTTGCAGCAACGAATAAACTCTCCCCCGGCTGCGCCACGGCACAGTCGGGGTTTTGTTTTAGCTGACGAAACGAGCTTAGGCGCCTTTCTTATCCGTCAGCACCACATAAAAGGCATGGACGATGCCAGGTATGAAGAAGCAGATGGACAGGGCGATGTTGATCCAAAGGTGCAGCGTGGCACCCACTTGCAGGGCCACAGCCACTGGAGGGAAAAAGACGCAGAGGATTAGTTTGACGATTTTCATAGTTTAAAAACTAGTTTAGCCAAGCCCCAGAGCGGCAAAGCAGACTCAAAGACCTACTGCTGAGATCGTTCATAACAGAATCCCTGATGTTTGGCAAATTGTTGGGAGCGGGATGGCTTTGCGATGGGCATACAAGTTTCTCTGCAATCATCGATCGCAAATCCCGCTCGACACTGCGTATAAGTTTCCCACACTCCTCTTGCCGGTGGCGTTGCAACCCGTTGCCGGTATTTCCACTGTGTCACGCATTGCGAACGAATCATCCGTCCCGGCATTTCCGCCGGGCATCGGGAATGTCTTTGCCTTTGCGGCCTGCAACGCGCTGTCCTTCCAGATCGTTCTCGGTAGTCCGATGATCCTGTACGCAAAGGCACTGGATGCCAGTGCCACTGTGCTGGGAATCATCGCGGGCATGATGCCGCTGTTGGTCATCTTCCAGATACCGGCGGCGAAACACGTCGCGCGGGTGGGCTATAAGAACTTCGTGCTGGGTGGTTGGACCATCCGGGTTGTCTTCATCTTCTTGATGGCTTTGGTTCCCTTGGGAGAAGTATTCCTGAGCAAGGAATCGCGTCTCTCCTTGATGCTCTTCCTGCTTTTCTTCTTCAACCTGTCGCGTGGTATCTCCAGCTGTGGCTGGTTGCCCTGGATCACTTCACTGATACCGGCGGAGATAAGGGGCACGTACCTGACCCGTGAAGCGGCGATGGTCAATATCGCCAGCTTTCTGACCATCATCATCGCGGCGATCTCGCTCGGGCAGAATCCCAAGGCATGGCAATTCTCCGCCATCATCGCCTTCAGCGCCTGCGCTGGGGCAGTGAGTCTGTATTTCATGAAGCGCATCCCAGAAGTGGCTGCGCCTGCACAAGTGGCCAGCTCAAACACGCCCGTGCCGTGGAAAGAAATCCTGTTCTATCCGCCGTTTTTGAAACTCATCATCGCGAGCATGGCATGGTCATTCGCCTATGGCGGCATGGGCGCATTTCCCATCGCCTATCTGAAAGTCAGTGCCGGTATACCGGAAGGGAAAATTCTTTTCCTTACGGCCGCGATGTTCATCGGTGGCTTGTGTAGCTTGTGGTTATTAGGGGCGCGGCTTGATCGTCTGGGCAGCAAACCCGCTTTGGCCTTGGGGCATGTGCTCTTTTTGGGGATCGCTGCCGGTTGGTTCCTGTTGGCTACGAAAGTGGTGGCGGTTTCGATTCCAAGCGTGCTGGTGCTGATGTTCCTCACCGGCTTGAGCGCATCCGTCATCGGCATGGCAACCACGCGGCTCGCCATGGGCGTAGTCCCGGAGATGGGCCGCTCGCATTTCTTCGCGCTCTACTCCGTGGCGGGCAGCCTGGCGCTGGGCATCGCGCCGATCGTCTGGGGTGTGATGATCGATTTGATGCAAAACGCCGAAATCGTCTGGCACGGACTGGACCTAAACCGCTACGCGTGGTTTTTCCTGGCCGTGTTCATTGCCTTCCTGGTCTCTCTGACCCAATGCCACAAACTGCAAGAGCCGGCGGCCGGCAGCATGGAAGATCTGCTGAAAGACATTTTGGGCCAGACGCCATTGCGGGTCTGGTTCCGTTTTTGGCAGAGGTTCTAAGCCCGTTTACGCTAGCCACGCCTTCAGCACCTTCAAATCTTGCTGCATGTTCTTCAGCATTACTTTCCCTTCACCGTAGGCGTATTCGTGGTGCTGCGAGATGGGGCCGCTGTAGTTCGATTTCTTGAGATTATCGAAGAACGACTTGTTCACCATGCCTTCACCCAGCGGGCTCCAAGTCATTTTCCAGCCCTTTTCTTCCTTCTTCCAATAGAAGTCCTTCACGAACACGGCGGTGTAGTAAGGCTCGATCAGCTTGGCCTCGATGGGCCAGGAAAGCCCGCCCTCGATGGTGGCATGACCGATATCAAAGCACATGCCCATGTGTTTCGGGTCCATGTCCTTGATCAGGCTGAAGACGTCCCAGA
>CAZRGY010000599.1:0-2699 GCA_964599715.1 uncultured Verrucomicrobiota bacterium
CACCCGCCCGGATGCTCCACATGCCGAATTGCTTTTGCGTGTTGGAGGTGGTTTTACCGGGAATCAATAGCTCGGCGTGGCCATCCACAAAACCATATTGCCATTGATCATTATGATGCCACTGGGTGTAGACCCCGGAACTGGGGGCGATAGAAGTTCCTACAGAGGCGTGGTAGCGTCCACCGGCTGAGCTCCAGCTCACTTGATCTACCCAAGCGATCCAAGTGCCGACCTTTTGTTCGGTGGCATGCACCCGCTCGGTGACCTCGATCGTCTCATCCGGTGCTTGGATCATGGAGGCGTAAACAGCGGGGAGATTGCTGACCTTCGTCTTGGTCCAGTTCACATTAGTGGTGGTGCTGTTCGGGTGCCACCAAGAACCAACGGGCATGGTGCGGTCAAAGCCGAAGACGATACCGACACCGGTCTGGGCGGCCGGATTGGGTGCCTGATTGATGATGGCTCCGTCATGCACATTCGGACCTGCGCTAAATTTGTAGCGCGGCATGGCATAGGTGCGGCGGGCACGAGCGACATTGTTGTTCGAGGCGGCATCAATGGTGCCTTGGTCCTGGATAAACTTATCGGCTGGGCAGCGGAGAATCTTGGGCGCCCATTTCACATCGGTGCTCCAGTTCATGTTACCATCGGTGCGTGGCTGAGCCCCGCCGATGTAACCGAAAATGAGCTTGTCCCATGCGCCTTGGCCTTGACCGCTGGCCATGTTGAGGCCGGCATAGGGAAGCTTGTCCGAATTGTCGCCTGTATACATGGCCATGCCCAAGGTGAGCTGTTTCACACTATTGGTGCACTTGCCGGCCATTGCCCGTGATTTGGCTTTGGCCAATGCGGGCAGGAGCATGCCGGCGAGAATGGCGATGATGGCGATGACGACCAGAAGCTCGATGAGCGTGAAGGCAAATCGTGGCTGCTGGCCCGCCCGGGTAGTTTGGTTTGGTTTAGGCATATGAGTTATGAGGTTTGGGAGATTTATTGCAGGACCACCTTTCCGCTGGTGGGATCGATGACATAGTTCTGGCCTGCCGGGGCTGGAGGCAGTTCCTTGAGCACACCAGCGGTGATGAGTTCCTTCAGATCTCTCACCGGTGCTTTGCGCTGTTGCATAGCTTCCTCGTAAGCCATCTGCTCGGCTTCAGTCTTGAAGGCTTTGTCTGGGATGGTCACATCGGAGATGCGTGACTCGTTGAGCTCATGGACAAGATAGTTCAGGAATTCCAAGTCGGACATGGCCTGCCCTTGGGCATTGATGGGGCGTTCTACTTCAGCAACGCTGATTGCTGACGGACCTGCTGCTGGTGCTCCTGGAGCCGAACCCGGGGGAGGCGCGACCGGTGCCGCCGCATCACCTATGGAAACGGCTGCCGCAGCCGTCTCTCCGGGTGGGGTCATGGCGGGGGCTGCTTCTGGTTCTTCTGGACTACAACCTGCCCCTATCGAGAGCAGCAAGATTAAGGATATTGCGCCAAGTTTTGATTCAGTCGTTTGCATTTGGATTATTTATACAATCTACATAGCAAAAAGTTATTTATATATAGGCACTTTGGGTTATTTATTGATGATAGAAATTAGAGAAACTGATGAAAGTCAGTTTTGGAATCGTGAAATGCGATAGATATATGACGCACTCTATCCAATCGCAGCTGGTATATTGTGCTGTAACCTATTATTAATTAAATGGTTGCGACTTTTGTCCGCGAGTTTTTTGGCTGGCCGATGGTTTCATCTCCTCGGTCGGCCAAAAAAAACGCAAGGAATCACTTCCTTGCGCCATGAAGAAGAGGTTTTCGAGGGGCCTATTTATCACCCGCCCGGATACTCCACATACCGAATTGCTTCTTGGTGTTGGAGGAGGTTTTGGCGGGCAGCAACAGTTCCGCATGTCCATCCACAAAGCCGTACTGCCACTGATCATTGTGATGCCACTGGGTGTAAACCCCGGAACTGGGGGCGATGTCGGTGCCTACTTGAGCCTGATAGCGGCCACCGCTTGAGCTCCAGCTCACTTGATCTACCCAAGCCGTCCAAGTGCCGACCTTCTGTTCATTCTTATGCACCCGCTCGGTCAAGCCGATGGTTTCTTCGGGTGCTTGCACCATGGAGGCATAGACGGCTGGCAAGTTGTTGATCCGGGTCTTAGTCCAGTTCACGGCGGTCTGCCCCGAGGGACTCGGGGTATAGAATGGTGCCATGGCTTTATCGAAGCGCATCACCATGCCGACCCCGGTTTGAGCCGAGGGATTGGGCATCTCATTGATCACGGCACCTTGCTCAGGATTATTGCCCGCATGAATCTTATAGCGGGGCATGGCGTAGGTGCGACGCGCACGGGCAACGCTGCCACCATTGGAAGCGGCATCAATGGTGCCGGCATCCGGGATGAACTTGTCTCCGGGGCAGCGCAATATCTTGGGTGCCCATTTGACATCGGTGGACCAGTTCATGTTGCCGTTGTTGCGGGGTTGCGCTCCGCCGATATAGCCAAAGATGAGTTTATCCCACGCCGCCTGGCCCTTGCCGCCCGCCATCCTCAGGCCGGCATAAGGGAGTTTGTCCGCGTTGTCAGTGGAATACATGGCCATGCCCAGCGTGAGTTGTTTCATGCTGTTGGTGCACTTACCGGCAATGGCCCGGGATTTGGCCTTGGCTAGAGCGGGCAGCAGCATGCCGGCCAAGATGGC
>CAZRGY010000600.1:0-2696 GCA_964599715.1 uncultured Verrucomicrobiota bacterium
TCTTCCGCGTGGAATCGACGCCCTCCCTCACCCCGCCCATCGTCTGGACCGATGAGAACGCCACCGTATATATCGTGAACGACCGGCGCACCGTGACGAATACTCCCTCCGGCACGAGCAAGTTCTACCGCCTCATCTTCCAGTTCCCGGAGTGAGCGGTAGAGAGCCTAATCCTTCCCTTCCTCCATCTTCACCAGCTCCTCCGCCTGCGAGAGCCAGTTCTCGAAATTCCGGATCTGTTGATGCGTTCCCAGTACGAGGAGCTGGTCACCATCAGCGATGCAGTCGTAACCGGCCGGCGGCACGATGCGCTTGCCCAGCCGTTCGATGCCGCCGATCTGCACCTGGAACCGGCGGATGAGATCCAGCTCGATCATTGACTTGCCGATCGCCTGGCTGCCCGCCGGTACGACCACCGTTTCCGTGTTCAATTCGTCGAAAGAATCCTGGTCGCTTACCGTTCCGCGCCGGTTCAGGAACTCGGCCGCGATCGGCAACTTCTCCGGACTGCCCAACAGCAATAATTTGTCTCCGGGATAAAGATGCTCGTCCGGCGAAGGATTACTGAGCGCATAACCGCCGCGATCCACGCCGATGATGGAGCAGGCCCAATCCGTCCGCAGCCGCAGCACCTTGATGGCCTTGCCCGCGTGCTCGGAATCGTCCGGGATCACGATCTCCTCGATCTGCAGGCCCCAGTCCTCTTGGTCGAAGTGCGGTTCCGTCCATTTCGATTGCGTGGTGGCGTTTGTGGCCGATTTCAACTGCACTTGCAGCTCGATCTCCACGTGACTGTGCAGATGCACCAGTCGCCGCCAGAAGATGGCTGCCGCACCCGCCAATACCACGAGGATACCGATGACCAACCAGCGGTTCACCAGCGCACCCGGCACCAGCGCGATCAACCACGCCAGGATCACCGCTCCGCCTACCGTGCGGATGGCGTTCTCGATGAGCGGCGAGAGGATGCGCCGCCGCTTCTCCTTCTTCGTCGCCGCCTCGGCAAAAATCAAGGCCAGCGCCGAGATGTTCCGCCACACCGAGATGAGTGGCGCGAGCAGCACGAGGCCGAACAGCGTCCAGAAAATGAATGCTACACCGTTCGGAAACAGCCAGTCCTCGCCCAGCCACTCCTTCGCCCGCGAATAGACCGGATACGCCGCCACGATCGCGCCGGAGATGAAGAGCAGGTGCAACGCCGTTTGCACCAGGCGCTTGCCGGTCAGCTTCCACAGCACACTGGATTGCTGCCGGTTCACCAGCCGGTCCAGCCACGCGTGATAGAACTCGATCCACTCCCGCAACGCCTTGGGCAGCCGCGCCTCCACCGTATCCGCGATGGTCTCCGAGCGCCGGATCAGCATCGGCGCCGCCAGCGAGGTCAGCAGGGAAGCGCCTACGGCCAGCGGATAGAACGATTCCGGCATGACCTTCGCGCTCACCCCCAGGCTCGCGAGAATGAAGGAGAATTCCCCCAGCGGCGTCACTGCCAGTCCCGCGCGGATGGATTCGCGCAGGCTATTGCCCACCGCCAGCAAACCCAATGCCGCCGCCACGCTGCGTCCCACGATGACCAGCGCCGTGAGCGCCAGCAACGCCGGCCACACGGCGATCAGCAGCTTCACATCGAACAGCATTCCCATCGCCACGAAGAACACCGCGCCGAACATGTGCTTCACCCCCTCGAAGAGCCGCTCCATCTCGCCCTTCTGCCGCGTGCTGCCGATGATGGCCCCGAGGATGAAGGCCGCGAGCGCGAGTGAGTAGCCCGCCTTCACCGCCAGACAACCGAGCCCCAGCAGCATCCCGACCACCAGGAGCATGCGCAGCTCCGGGCTCGCCGACCGGCTCAACCAGTTGAGCAGTCGCGGCACGATGAGCAGCGTCACCATGCCCAGCAACACCACGAAACCCGCAAAGGCCCCGATGATGGAAACGATGGAAGGCGCATTCTCGCCGTTGAAATGCACGATGGAGGTGAGCAGCGTCAGCATCACCACCGCCACCACGTCCTCCAGCACCGTCATGCCGAGCGCGAGCTGGCCGGAGCGCAAGTGGTTCGCGTTGATCTCCTCCAGCACCTTGCTGATGATGGCGGAGGAGGAAACCATCAGGATGGCCGCAAGAAAGAGGCCTTGCGTGGCATTCAGATCCAGGGCCGCGCCGATGAGCCGGCACCCGTTCAGGATCAGCACGGAACTCACCACCGTGGCGATGACCACGGAGAAACCCATGCGCTGCAATCGTCGCAGACTCAGCCCCAGACCGATGGAAAAGATGAGGAAGACCAGCCCTAGCTCCGCCAGCATCTCCACGCGCTCCTTGCTCTCCACGAGCTGGAACGGCGGCGTGTAAGGCCCGATGATCACACCCGCCAGCAGATAACCCACGATCACCGAAAGATGCAATCGCTGGCACAGCCAACCGGCTGCCCCGGCAACTATCATCACGATCGCGAAGTCGCGGATAAAATCAAAACCCGTCACAAGGCACTTGTGACGAAACCTCGTGCATACAGCAAACCTTTTTACCCGCTGCAGGAAATTATTCCGGCCTTTGTAATGCCGCCCTTGCAGAAATGCCCATCCTCAAGAGTCTCTTGTGCAATTTGGTGTATAAAATCTTGGAATCGAGTGGGTCAGTCTCCCTCTCCCCTCAACGGGGAGAGGGTTGGGGTGAGGGGTGAGTCGTGGCAC
>CAZRGY010000601.1:0-2695 GCA_964599715.1 uncultured Verrucomicrobiota bacterium
TGCAGCACGACCAGCCGCTGGGCATGACCGCGCAACAGCGCCTCGCGCACGAACGTTTCTTCGGCTACATCGCCTTCACCCGCGCCCGTCAGAAGCTCGTCGTCTGCTGGTCGCGCCAGAACCAGAAGGGCACCGCGCTGAACCCCTCGCCGTTCATCGATCAACTCAGCCAGCTTTTCCCGAATGACGCTCCCGAGGTTTTCAATGGCACGTTGAAACCTGCTGAGGTCGAGAGCCTGCCGGAACTGCTCTCCCTGCCGAACTGGGTCACCAGCGTGCAACAAGCCGGCACCGCGCACGATGCTCAACCCTTCTGGCACCCCGTCCTGGCCCTGGTGAAGCGTCAGCAACGCATCGCCAGCGCCTTGGCGCAGGATCATCTCACGCCGGATGCCGTGTCCGCCCTCTACGGCAACTCCTTGCCCGGCAGTGTCAGCAGTTTGGAGGATTACTCTGCGTGTCCTTTCCGCTTCTTCGTCGCACGTGGCTTGAAGGCGGATGAACGCGAGTATTTCGAGACGGACGTCCGCGAACGCGGCAGCCTGCTGCACGAGATCCTCGACCAGTTCCATCGCACACTGAAGGCAGAGCAACGCCAGTGGCGCGATCTCACCCCCACGGAAGCCGCCGCCCTCGTGCATGATTTGGGCGAAACGATTCTTCCTGTTTTCCGCAGTGGTCTTTTTGTCCATGACCGCCAACGCGAATTCCTCGGCCGTATGCTCATCACGCGCCTGGAACGGTTGATGGCCGTGCTTGTGAGCTGGATGCCGCAATACCGTTTCAATCCGGATGCCGTGGAGCTCAGCTTTGGTATGCCCGACAGCGAACTCCCCGGCTGGCAGATCGATCTCGATGGCGGGCACACCCTCGTCCTGCGTGGCCGCATCGATCGCATCGACGTTTTCCGCAAGACCGAAAGCGACCAGACGCTCATCGCGGTATTCGATTACAAGTCCAGCAGCAAAAAACTCGAGCCCGTCAAACTGCACCACGGCCTGCAGCTCCAGTTGCTTTCCTATCTCGCGTTCCTGCGGCAGCTCTCCGGCGCGCAAAACCCCTTCGGCTCCGGCCAACTTGTCCCCGCGGGCGCGTTCTATATCAGCCTGCGCGCAGATAACAGCACCGGCTCAGATCGTGAGGCTGCCCAAGAGGCCTTGAATCTCAATTCCCGCGAAGCCCATCGCCACCAAGGCCGCTACAACTTGGACTTCCTCGACCAATTCGATGGTCGCGCCGACCGCAAAAAGAGCGACCAGTTCAACACGCATAGCCGCAGTCGCGATGGCGTCGGTCGCAAGGACTTCGAGCATTTGCTAGATGACATCGAGGCGCAGTTGAAGCGCATCGGCCTCGGCATCTTCGCCGGTGATGTCACCGTTTCGCCTTACCGCAAGAGTTCCGAGACCGCTTGCGAGCATTGCGCCTACCGCCCCGTCTGTCGCTTTGATGATTGGAGTGACAAGTATCGCGTGCTCAAGCTGCCCAAACAGCCCAAAGAGGAGTCCGCATGAGCAGCACGACTCCACAACAGCAAGCCGCCATCACCGCCAAGGGCAACGTCCTGCTCGTAGCTGGTGCCGGTACCGGCAAGACGACCACGCTCGTGCAGCGCTGCCTGCGTCTGGTGCTGGAGGAAGGCGTCGCCATCGACCGCATCCTCATGGTGACGTTCACCGAGGCCGCCGCCGCTGAGATGCGCCACCGCATCCGCGCCGCATTGCAGAAGCAGATTGCCGAGAAGCCCGAAGACTTGCGTCTCGCCGAACAGCTCGCGCTCCTCGACACCTCGTTCATCTCCACGCTGCACGCCTTCTGTCTGCGCCTCGTGCGCGAGCATTTCCACGAGCTACAGATCGATCCGCAGCTCACGGTGCTGGATGAGCAACAGACGCGCCCGCTCGCGGAAGAAGTGCTTGAGGAAATTTTCCAACGCGCCTACGCCGACATCTCCGAACGCGGCGAGCAGGTCCGCGAACTCATCGAACGCTACGGTCGCGGTGATGACAAAGGCATCCGCAGGCTCGTCTGGCAATTGCATGTGTTCATGCAATCACTGCCTCCACATCAAGGATGGCTGGCACGAGCGTTGAATACCTACGCTGAGGATAAGCCTCAGCTTTGGCATAACGCACTGATCTTTGAGAGCCAATTTTGGGCAAGCGAGTGGCGGGCTATCATAGAGGAAAACGCTCGTTACGCTGCCAATCTTTCGTCCTTGGATATCTCCTTGGCGTCATACTGCATGATGTCCGATCTGGATGAGTTGTCCCGTTTGTTAGAAAAGATCGCGCAAGCAGATGAGACTTGGAAGCGTGGCACCAAGACCCGGTACCGTGATCCCATCGAGAAATTCTTTACCGAGGCAGATTTCCTCCGCTCCCTGCTGCCCAAAGACGGTCACGACCCCATCGCCAGCGACTTTCAGCAAGTGCGCGGCATGATGCGTGCCTTGCTCGAACTCACGCAGGAGTTCACCACTCATTACCGCACAGCCAAACGTGATCTCGGTGGCGTGGATTTCTCGGACCTCGAGCAGCTCTCCCTCCAACTGCTGCTCGATGATGCGGGGCAACCCACGGAAACCGCCCGCATCTGGCAGCAACGCTTCGACCACATCTTCGTGGACGAGTGTCAGGACATCAACGCCGCGCAGGACGCCATCATCCGCTCTGTCAGTCGTAGTGGCGCCGAG
>CAZRGY010000602.1:0-2680 GCA_964599715.1 uncultured Verrucomicrobiota bacterium
TGTACGTCATCGAACTGGATGCGAACAACAATCGCGTGGTGGTGGGCGATGACACGTTGCTGGAGCGGGATGAATTTGTGGTGCAGTATTGCAACTGGATCCCTTTCGAGCAACCGCCCGAAAGCTTCGAGGCGATGGCGAAGATCCGTTACAATCATCCGGGCGCGATGGCAACGGTGTATCCGCAAGCGGATGGCACAGCACGGGTGAAATTACACACACCGCAACGCGCGGTGACGCCGGGTCAGGCGTGCGTCTTTTATCAGGAGGATCTCGTGGTGGGTGGGGGGTGGATTATGGTGCATAAGTCGGCGACGGTGGGTGTGGCGGGGAATTGAGGTAACGGTTTGCCACATTTTGGCGACGGTTAAATATGAGCCAACAAGTGAAAGCAAGTTGGAATGCCGAAAAATAAAAGCCAACATTTCGTTCCGCAACATTATCTCCGACAATTTCGAATTGGAGACACAAAGCTGGTGGCGATGGCGCGAATTGAGCCGTTTCTTTTCAAAGCCGGTTCCATCAAAGATCAGTGCAAGCAAGACTATTTTTACGATGATGATGGCGATCTAGACGATCTGTTGAAAAACTTCGAAACCGGCCTTGCTCCGGTTCTGCTAAGAGTTTCTCAAGAAGAAACATTCGACGAACAAGACGCGGTCCTACTTCGAATGCTTTCCGTCGTTCTCCACATGAGGACAAGGAAGGTTATCGATAACAGCAAAGTCTTCGATAAACACATTGCTCACCATGTGATCAAGTCAGCCATTGAAAGAGGTGAACTACCCAATCCAGAAGGCGGACTGACGAAGGATATGATGGATTTCAAGGGAGGTGCCTCTCGGCTAATTGGATGCGTAATTCCCTGCTGGTTGGAAACATTCACGCTTCATTTTAAATTAATTAAAGCTGAGAATTCAGCGAGGTTCATAACTAGCGACAATCCGGTCATCACACTTAACCAATATTTTCAGAAGCAGAAATCTCTGAGATCTTTCGTGGGCTACAGCAGAAGCGGTTTTCAGTTGTTATTGCCAATAAGCCCGACTCTTTGCCTCTTTTTCTATGATCCCAAAATTTACAAAGTTGGCACACGCAAATCGCATCTCGTTGAAATTTCCGCAGACGACGTAGAGATAGTAAACTCGCTTCAAATTCAATCTGCTGAAAACTGTATATACTGCAACCATGAAAGCATGGAACATGCTGTCTCAAGCTTGATTCAAAAATACATCCATTTGCGTGAAAGCGGCGAAGAATTGCTCAAGGAAACGCCAGGGCGAATTGCAAATGAAACCTTATTACATCACAAGACCGAATCTGCCCAACTCCCCAGAATCTGGAGCTTTTGCAAACCGCTCCGCTATCCAAGTGTAGGACTTAACAATCGCCGAGATGCGGAGTGGAGTGAAATAATCTCTAAACTTATCTTGGATATCGAAGAAAACAGGACCAAAGAAAGTATCTTCACTAGAATTGACCGCATAGTTGCGACTCATAAACCTAAAGTCCAGTAAACCAAAACCCTTCCGCCCTTTCAGGGCTTGGTGATTTTGTGGGGTGGTTGACCTAGGGCTTGCCCGCTGGGGGCGAGCTGCTCCCTAGGCTGTAGCATAGCGGCCCTTTGGGCCTTTCGGGATGGGGTTGCGGAAGTCTAACTGGATTCGAGGGCTGTTTGGAGGTTTGGAGGTTGCTGCGGGTCACAGACCCGCGCTCCATTGACGGAAACCGACCTTCGGCACGGGGCGCGCCCACGGTCCTTCATTGGACCGCGGCTGTGTCCCACAAGGACCAGCCGCAGCAGGTGGATTACGGCGAGGGGCTATGAAATATTTTGGGGCTCTAATTGTAGCCGCACCCCCTGCGACTGGTGCTTGGCACACAGTCGCGGTCCACAGGAAGGCGCTGGCGTTACCACTCACTGATGTAAATCGGATGGGCAGTTGCTTCGGCGATAAACTGAAATGCATCCCAACGCACTTCATTTCTTCGTCATACGGACCACTTCGTCTTCGCCGAGGGGTTTTTGGTGTTTGACGCGGAAGCTGTCGGCCCATTCGCGCGCGAAATCACGTTGGAACCGCCAGTTCATCAGGCCGGTGATGAGCATGGCCAGGATCGCGCCCAGACTGGCTAGGGCCATGTCTTTATGGGCGTCCCAGACATCTCCTTGCGCGCCGAGATAGGCCGCGCCGGTGCCGCCACCAAAGAGTTCGGCGACCACCCATTCCACCAGTTCGAACAGCATGGAGGTGGACATCGTGAGGTCCAGCGGCAGGAAGTAGCCCCAGAAACCTTTCACCGCCACGACCCGCAAGAACAGTTCCCGGATGGGATAGGCAATGAGGAATCCGTAAAGAAAATGCACCACGCGGTCGAAGTGGTTGCGCTCCCAGCCCATGAGATGACCCAATTGCGCGCCGAAGAATTTCTGGGTCCAGTCATCGTAGGGCACCAAGGCGTAGCTGTAATGCGCGCCCAGGGTATGCAGGCACAGAAAAATGAAGATGAGAGTGTAGGAGATGCGGGACAGGGGCAGATAGCGAAAGCTCAACGCCATGCCGATCACGACGACGAGGACCAAGGCGTTTTCCAGCAGCCAGACGGAGCGATCCACGGGATAATAGCCCAGCAACGCCCAGATCACCGCGTAAGCGATGGCGAGATAGGCAAGGTAGCG